>JAKZUG010000001.1:0-3669 GCA_047516705.1 Candidatus Poribacteria bacterium
TGGATTTTCTGAGAGAAGTAATGCGGAAAAGAAGAGTGTTGGTAGCACCCATTTAAACGAGCGGTGCCTAATGTAAGAAGGTTTTTCATTTTCCCGTCTTATTTCAGAACATGGGACATTATTCATTTTGAATAATTTTCCTATAGCGAGCGTCCCCATTGATTGTTTTATGGTTGTCGTTGATGTGGCTGTTTCAAAATTCAGGGGTAAAATGGCAATACCCTCTGAGTAGCTACAGCCTAGTTCGTCTAGCTTTTCAAAAACGTGTATATAATCTGAAATATTGGTTTTCATGGTCCTTTACACCTAGTAGCCCAACTTTACCAGCGGTAACAGGCAAAGTGGAATTGTTGTAAGATGGAGTTGCTGTCGAATATAAACTCATTCCGATACACCCGTTACGCTATCTGCCCAACGAAAACCACGACCCTTGCTCACATCATCTGGGGAAGTTCTGTAGCAATCGGCGAGGCGGAGGCGCTGACAGGGGGACATAGTCTGTTGCGGGTTAGGAACCGGCGGTGATGGTGTGTTATTGACGACGAGAACGATTCTCCGTCGGCACTTCTAAATCCGAAAGTTACTCTGTCGCACTTTCAGCTTGATTGTCTGGTTGAGGAGTATGCTCCAGTGCTTCATTGAGTGCGGATCCGAAGTCGTTTTCATAGATCTGGGTATAGAATGGTATGCCAATGACACGATATTCGCTGTTTTCTGCTAGGGTACTGCGATGATATCTTTCATCTATCTCTTTCAAGAAATCCTCTTTCCATTTGTCCGGTAATCTAAGTTGATTGCCTTTAGGCTCGATAAATAATTGATAGATCGCCGATTCTCCATTTGTCTTGCCTAAGAACAGTACGAAGTCAGGTTCAAAGGCTCGACCGTCGGCAAAGTTATAGATGGCAAAATGTCTCTCGTTGCGTAGCAGATAGCGAAAATCATAGGTGCTTTCCAGCCTTCTAAGCCAACGGGTTAGAAATTTCACAAGTCCCTGCTCTTCACTGGTGCCGTAAAGTGTATCGTAGGCAAACCACTCTTTCCCGGGTAGGAAGTACTGGTTGAAATCCTCACTTACGCGATTGATTTGAGCCCTAGAAGCCGCGAAGTTCAACGTTTTATCGGTAAAAATAGCCTGAATTTGTCTTGGATGAAAGTCGATTGTACCTTTGTAATCGGTAATTTGTGCACGAAGTTCGGATTCGATCTTATCTAACAGATCACAACATGCCGTAAGTTTCTCTCTAGGGTTATCTTCCAACTGAGACATGTCCCCTTTGAAAGTGATCCCTAGTCCGCCTAAGTAGTTTTCCGAGGTTCTAAATTCGTGCATAGATCTCAAGTGAGGAAAATATCGTTTGAGTGAGGCAAATGTAAAAAACGCATTGCGTGCAATAGCAGATTGGACGATATTCGGTTCAATATCAACCAGTCCTATATCCCAACGGTCTAGAACCTGTGTGCTCCTAGTTTCTGTATCGTCCATTACCGTTGTCACGCCGCCGGCTCCGGTGTGGATGGTATGCTCATGATTTTGCTGTCTTACAGTTAAATCCGCTAGGTCAGCGAAAGATGTAATATCTTGATAGTCTCTGGGTTCGCGCTCATTCAACCAGACAACACCGTGTTTGTAGAGATCGGTCTCTTTGAACTCATCTTTCAATTTTATCTCTCGCGGCTCGACGTTTTTGTCTAGCATACCTGTGTCGCGGAGCGCATTACTGATTTCAGAGATGTAACGCGTATTATGGATACTGTGATAGTGGAGTTCTTCGAGCACGCGGAGTTCATGATCACGATCTTCGTCAAACTTACGGCGGAACTTGTCACCATCATCAAGATGGGTGGGACCGTCATCGGTTTCAGATGTGGTAAAGGGGAAATAACGCGCACCGCGCCCGATAAGCTGTGCTTCGGACAAAGTCGTGTTTCCCGAATCGCGGGTTTTGTAGCAGCGGACAATATCGAATAGGTTCAGCACATCCCATCCCTCATCGAGTTGCTTCACGGCGAAAATAGCACGGATAGGATTGTCTTGATCTTCGAGAGTATTAACCCGAACATGAGTGTCCTCATCTACCACTTCACTGTTTACTAAGAGGCAGTATTTCTCTTCAAAATCCGACTTCAGACGTTGTACTAATTGTTCGGAACTGAGACCTTTTTCATTGAAGAAGCGAAATGCCCGCTGAACAATCTCAATCTCTGATTGCCGAATCCTGTCAATCTGGCTTCCGGTTAATCCCTCAATGAGATTGTGGAAGTCTGCTTTATTCGCCCGTGATTCAACGATTGTCTTTTGTGCCTTGAATAGTATGACTGGTTTCAATTGAATTTTGTGATCCATCGCAACTTGCTGCTTAAAATAATTGAGAATAATCGCCTGTAACATCCGATCTTGTTCATCGAAATTGGAGGTTACGATCTCAATGTCTTTCGAGAATCGGTCGTTTCGGAAGTTTATCAGATCGTAGCGGTAGATCACTTTGTTCCGATACTTCTCCTCCATATCAGGATTTTCGTAGTCGTGTGTGGCGGTGAATTCCAATAGCAGGTTGTCTTCGTTGGAGTTGAATATACGTTCTACCGTGTTTTCCCAACTTCCTATTAGTTCTAGTTGACGGCGGGATCGAGTGCTGACGTTCATATGATGTGCTTCGTCAGATAAGAGAGCGATCTTTTTGTCTGCGAAATTCTCGTAGGTTAACGCGTTCTCCCTTACTGCCGTCATATCGGTGTGCAGCTGCTGAATTGATGTGAAGCAGATGTTGATGTCGTTTTCGCTAACACCGTCAAAATTCTCTACCTGTGTCAGTATGATCCTCTTTCCCTTAATGTGGATCTCGTTCTTGAAGAGGTGTTTTGAGGTGTTGGGGTTCAGGAAGTTGTCCTGTGTCTTTTTAATGATATTCTTAGAATTAACGTAGAAGAGAAAGTTGCGGTATCCTTTCTCGTAAAGATAGAGAATTAGCCCTGCCATGATAAGTGTTTTACCGCTGCCGGTTGCCATGTTGAACAGAAGATGTAAAGGTTTTTCCTTGCCTTGAAAATCGTTGTTGAAGCAGTGAATAAATCTCGCAAACGCTTCCTTTTGATATTCACGGATTTCAAACTGAGGATGCAGATTTTGGGTAATGCTTGCAGGGATGTCCTTATCCAATCTTCCAAGGTTCCACTCTATATCGAGTTGTTCATAAAGAAATCGACCAAATAAACTACGCATCTTCGTTTCCTTTGTAAAATTTGTCGTTGAGCATTTTGTCCGATTCACTGACATGAAACTTTTCGTCATCTATTTCGGATTGGTGGACATAGAGTTGGTTCTTATCTAGCAGATCCATCAACATTTTTCTCTGTGTATCCATGTTACCAATAGCGATGAAATGGTCTTCTGCTTCTGCTGGACTTTTGGGTTTGACGTACCAGTTCAGAAAAGATTCTCTGGATATTTCACGCCAAATCTCCAAGAGTTCTTCGCTAGATTCTGCGAATCGAACCTTGTCCATGAAGACTTGGTTGTATTGCATCAGTTCGCAATAGATGAAGTTACCGCCTCCTTGCCAATTGACGGATTCAGAAATGCCTCCTCCCTCGCCGGCAATCACTTTTTTCAACCGTTCAGCAGCGAAGTTTTCAGCATAATCCATTTGTTCAACACCGATGTAATAC
>JAKZUG010000002.1:0-4235 GCA_047516705.1 Candidatus Poribacteria bacterium
AATACCCAAGCAAATAAACCCTACGGGACTAAAGAGGGGTTTTGGAGTATACACAGTTTGTGGATAGAACCCGGCGCGGTTGCAAACCGCGCCTACCGGGTCTGGGACTGAGGCTGTCCTTTCTTCTTAAATTGACACGTATAGTGTAGTTTAAAACCGCACCTGTTTCTTCACCAAATAAATCGATACATCGGCATTTCCAGAAAGATACCAAGAAGTCCCCAGACACTTCCCACAAAGAATTCGCCTAAAATTAGCCCCAAAAAGAACGGAGCGACACGCCGATATGTCCGCACACCCCCGAAACGAAGAATCGCTAACTTAATGAAGTAACTGATAAAGACCGAAAACCAGAAGAAGTTCACTGCCCAGGTCCCGGAGATTGCATACCCAATCGGATACAGGGGCCACCAGAAAAAACGGAGTCGAACCAGCGTGAGACAGAACGCAAACAGAAGCCCGAAAACCATAGCGATTAACGATGGAATGTTCACAGGCATCGGATTCGTCAACCAACTCTGTGTGCGGTTAAACACAGAACCTGACCAGACTTCAATAGCCCCATGTTCGTACCCGATATGAAGCGCGACCCAAAAAGCAGCGAAAGGACTCAACACCATTGCAAGGAGCATGGCAATAGCCATCCGTCGCGAAGAGGTGCGCGACCGCTCTGCCAATTTCAAGCCCTCTAATTGATGCGGCATGGTATTGCCTCGATAAGCGCGATTGAAACAGAACACAAGCGAAAACAGTGCCAGATTCTGTCCGCCAAGCTGGCGCATCCCGAACATTTTGGGAAGTAGAACATCGGGTCCCATGGAGCGTAGATCGTGAATCGGTGGTCCCAGCTCAGCACGGACGCGGGTAATCACCGTCACCGTTGTCAGGTGGATCGCAAAGACGAGTACTGCCACCCAGAAAGACATCCCCGCGACCCACCAAAAACCGGTCAGTAGCAGAAACCCGCAGATCAACCCCAACACTGCAGCGCGATAGGACATTGGCTCATTCGACAGCACTTTTCCGTTCGCACGCCACGCCTGTCTGAGAACATCGCGCAGATGGTGCCGCGCACTCCACAACGCCATCAATAACACGCCGACACAGACTCCAAACGACTGGTCAAAGATAAATGGAAACCCCGGAATCCGCTGTAAGCCAGCAATGCTACCGAAGATCATCTCAAATTTCCAGAAGATGTAGAAAAACCAGAATGTGAAGGAGAGATCAAGCGGGATAAAGTATGCCATGCCGATAACGAAAGGGAAGAGAACGACGGGTGTCCAGCCAATTGCATTCCACGGCTTCGTTGTAAAAAGCGGACGCAGATCGTAGAACTCACCGCCGAGTCCCGGAAAATTGGGAAACAGAAAATGTAAGCCATTAATCACGTCTATCCCACCGGCGATGACAATACCTACCCACAGCGGCTTTGATCGGAAGAACCGCGCCGTTGTCATCTGATATGGTAACTCAATAATCGGATAACTGAGCCGTTCAACTTCAATCCACTGCTTCCGCAGAATCACATTGATACAAAACGCCGTGAAAAGCAGGACAACGATAAACCCGCTCCACGCCAGCACAGGTTTCCACCATAATTGAAGGTGCGGACGCAGATAGAGGTTAGATTCGCCTGTAAAATAGAGGGTCAACCTACTTTTATCCGTCAAGGCAAGCCAGTCTGGAAGATAACGGTGGAAGAGTGTGCTCCACTCATTTTCTTCCGTTGCTAACCACCCAACGGTGGAGATATTCGTAATGATGACCTCAAACAGGTCGTGTCCACAGATAGCAGAGGCTACGGATAGCATTGCGTAGAGTGTCAGCAATTCGCCTTGGGTGAGTGCAGTGCGCGGTGTGAATCTGTGAAGCACCATATTAAGGGTTATCAGCACAGCAAGCGCGAAAATCGTGTTGAAAAAAAGGGACATCGTCGTCGGGAAACCTTGATCCCAGCGCAGCGATGCGAAAACCCAATAGTTATTGAACGGAATTAGCGCGAGTCCGAGCCAAATAATCCACCAACGGATTTTCCGGTGAGGAGGCGACGTAGAAAGGGCAGGCGAGTGTTGCAGCATGGATAATCCCAGTCAGGATGTGTGGTCAGAATGCATATCGTTTTGTCTATAAATTCGCTGTGCTATTATACCTCAGAATTGAAACGCACTCAAGAATTTTGCTTGCAAGATTAAGGCATATCTGGTAAAATAACGCTAAAACCAAGACCATCCGATCTTCTTTTAACGAAACAAAATGAACGCTATTAAAGAGGCACACTATAATCTCGGCATTGCTTATCTGGAGGCAGGACAATACAGTAGAGCCGTTCCTGAGTTCGAGGCAGCTATAAAGCTGGATCCGAATTTTATAGGCGCGCACGCTGCCCTCTGTCGCGCCTACCTCGAACAGAATGAACTCGAAAATGCCGGCACAGCGGTCGCAGCGGCATTGAAACTCGATGCTAATTATCAACCGGCGTTGCTGCTATACGGTACTATCATAGAAGCATACCATGACAGGGGCAAAGCATACTTAGATGACAGACGTTACACCGAAGCCGTCGCAGCATTCCAGAAAGCCATAACGCTTGACGCAGATTTAGGCGATAACTCACAGGTTGATCATTCCGAAAATACATATATCTATGTCCATCTTGGTGCTGCCTACATCGGCATGAAGGCGTATCAGAAGGCAATTGAGGCGTTACAACAGGCGATCGTACAAGATGCCGATCTCGTTGACGCACACTATAACCTCGGCTACGCTTACGTGGAGCAGGGAGAACACGACAAAGCGATCCCGCATCTCGAACGTGCCATCGCCATTGCCCCACATCTCAAGCGTGCACACTATAACCTTGCCCGTGCCTACCGAGCATCAGGGAATCTGGAAGCGGCGACAAACGCCGTCACAGAAACCTTACGGCTTGATGCCAATTATCAACCTGCACATGAACTCGCAAACACGATAAAACAGGCGCATTACAATAGAGGCATCACCCACCTCAATGACGAACGCTATAGTGAAGCTGTTACAGCTTTCCAAAACGCCATAACCCTCGATTCGGATTTTGCGACTGCACACTACAATCTTGGGTTGGCTTACCTCAAGATGGAGACGTACCCCCGCGCCGTATCATCGCTTGAAAAAACGATAGCCCTTGATCCAAATCATAAAGCTGCATACCACGCACTTGCTCTCGCTTACCTCGGACAGCAGGAACTTGGAAAGGCGAGAGATGCCGCAAGAGAAGCGTTGAAAATAGATGTCAACTACCAACCCGCGCGCTCGCTTTTGGAAGCTATTGATCCGAGTTATACGCCTCCAGAAACGCAGGACACTACACAGCCAGACCCAAAGCAATCCATTGACACACAACCGGATGCAAAATCGAGACAGGAAATGCATTATGAACTCGGTGCTGCTTATTTGGACTCAAAAATGCACGCCGAAGCGATTGCAGAATTCCAAAAATCGATTGATATAGACCCGGACTTTGTAGCAGCACACGTGAGTTTAGGCACCGTCTATCTTGAAATGGAACAACTCGATGCCGCAGAAAGCGCAGCGCGGGAAGCACTACGGATTGATACTAACTCCGATGCTGCCCGTCAAGTTTTGGACGACATCAAACAGGCGCGTCTTGACCGTCCGCAACCTGAACCGGCAAAGCAGACAGTTACACGGACAGACACCGCCGATGTAAAACAGGACTTAGAGCGTGGACTCGTTTTTCTCAATAGTAGGCAGTATACTCAAGCCGCAGCTGCGTTCAAAAGAGTGATAAAGGCGGATGCCAATTCAATGGAGGCGCACTACGGTTTAGGTCAGGCTTACCTCGAAATTGGTGCGTTTGACGATGCCAAGATTGCAGCGGAGGCAGCGTTAAGGCTCAATCCTAACAGTCAGAAGGCGCGCGAATTGATTCAAGTTATCGCGTTCGCCAGAAACTTAGAGAGAAATCGGCAAATTCGGAAGAAAGTACTATCCTATGCTGCTATCTTAGGGATTCTCGCAGTGTGTGTTTTCGCCGCTGTTAGATCAGATATAATTTCATGTAACGGGCCTTTGCCTCCCGAACTTTCAATAGAAACCTCCTTAGAGGGAACTTCAAGGAACGGCTTCCTTGAAGCAGGCGAAACAGGACGTATCAGATTAATCATCTCCAACAAAGGTGGTACAGCGCACGATGTCGAAATCAGGCTTAAGCCACTTAAGCCACCATCTTCAGC
>JAKZUG010000003.1:0-2714 GCA_047516705.1 Candidatus Poribacteria bacterium
GTCCGAAGGGTTTTCGGAAAACACCACCCGTTCTGTTAGATCAAACAGTGAGCATCTTGATGCTGAATTCAAAAGCAATTAGAAATATCTGTGAAGGTGGAAACGAAATTAACATAAATTACGAGAGGAACAGGATCTGGAAGTCTTCTCTCAAAGACTTTATGGGTAATTCGCAATATGACCAACTACCGAAAAAAACTCATAGAGGTAAATATACCGCTACAAGCCATCAACAAGGAGTCTGCAAAAGACGCTTCCCTTACGCATGGGCATCCTTCAACGCTGCACCGCTATTGGGCACGTCGTCCTCTCGCGGCATGCCGCGCTATTATCTTCGCCAGTATGGTGGATGACCCTTCCGAATGCACTGACGAATTCCCGACTGAATCCGATCAGAATGCAGAACGCAACCGACTCCACGATATCATTAAGCGACTCATCATTTGGAAAAACAGCAATGATGAAAATATCTTGGCAGAAGCACGATACGAAATCGCATTCTCTGTTGCGCGCAACAACGGAGAAAATCTGCGTGACTTTCGTGAAAAATATAAAAACGATCCAAAGGCAGTCCTACAATTCCTTAACGACCACTGTCCCGCTGTCTATGACCCTTTCTGTGGTGGTGGATCCATCCCGCTTGAAGCACAACGATTAGGATTACGCGCTCGCGGTAGTGACCTCAATCCACTTCCCGTTCTTCTCACCAAAGCAATGATTGAACTACCTCCGAAATTCCACAATCAGGCACCTATCAATCCAGATGCTGATCCGATGGGAATGTCCACCGGCACAGGGAGAAGGCAAACGTGCGTTCCATGGAAAGGCACTGCTGGTTTAGCAGAAGACATCCGCTACTACGGCGCGTGGATGCGCGAAGAAGCACACAAGCACATCGGCCATCTCTATCCGAAAGTACAATTGCCGGATGGGAGATCTGCTACCGTAGTCGCATGGCTCTGGGCGCGCACGATCCCCTGCATCAACCCCGCATGTGGGCTCCAGATGCCGCTGATGAAAACCTTTCGATTATCACAAAAGAAAGACAATGGACACTGGACAAAACCTGTTGTGGACAGAAAATCCAACACTCTCTCATTCGTAGTTCAGTCTCATAATGAAGGAGTGCGGAAAAATGGCACGATAAAAGATGGTGCCTTTTGTATTGCCTGCAGTACCGCTGTAAAATGGTCCTATGTCCGCGAGCAAGGGAAAGCAGGCAAGATGAAGGAAATAATGACAGCAATAGTTACTGAAGGTGATCACAAGAAACTATTTATGTCACCCATTGAGGCACATGTCCAAGCTTCTCTCATTGCTGAACCGACCCGGCAACTGAGTGGAAAATTGCCGAACCAAGCTATGAATTTAAGAGTTCAAGGTTATGGAATCACTGATTGGTATGAGCTTTTCACAGATCGGCAACTTACCGCACTAACCATTTTTAGCGACCTATTGGAAGATGTTTGTCATCAAATTATACATGGCGGCGGGGCGAAAGTAGAATATGCCAATGCCGTTTGCACTTACCTAGCCTTCGCTGTTGGAAGGATGGTTGAAACTAATTGCAGTTTCGCATGGTGGCAAGACCCAAGAGTTCGCACAGTTTTTACATCTCAAGCAATTCAGATGACATGGGCTTTTGCCGAGGCGAATCCTTTTTCCTCTTCAACACAGAACTGGACCGCACAAGTCAAGTGGATCGCAAAGGTTATTGAGAATCTACCTATATCCGCAAACAGCGGTGAAGTATATCAAGCAGATGCAGCTGTCACAATTCATGCTGCCGATAGCCCTATCATTGTTACAGATCCGCCCTACTATGATAACATTGGCTATGCTGATTTGTCTGACTTCTTTTATGTCTGGTTGAGACCCATGCTCCGTAATACTTACTCCGAACTGTTTGGAGGCATGACGACTCCCAAAAACGAAGAAATGATTGTTAATAAAAATCGGTTTGAAGATTCAAACACTCGATTTGAGGCATTGATGCAAAAGGCACTGATGGGGGCGAGGCAGCACTGCTCCAACGAGTTTCCTACCTCAATCTTTTATGCTTACAAACAGCAGGAAAAAGAACACGATGGAATTACCTCTACCGGTTGGGAGACAATGCTCATGGCAACAGTCAATGCGGGATTTCAGATAGTAGGAACCTGGCCTATGCGTACGGAACAGTCAAAAGGACAGAAGACAGGTAAAAACGCTCTTGCATCGTCAATTGTATTGGTATGCCGCCCGCGTTCTGAGGACGCTCCCTCTATAACTCGTAATGAATTTTTACAAGAACTGAAAAAAGAGATACCCTCCGCGCTTGAGAGACTCACGCGCATTACAAACATCAGACCTGTTGATTTGGCACAAGCTGCTATCGGACCGGGTATGGAGATCTATTCCCGTTATAGCAAAGTGATGCGCGTCAGCGGCGAAATTATGTCAATACGCGAGGCACTAAAACATATCAACAATGAAATCGCCGACTATCACGAAAAAGAGACTGGCGAACTGGATCCAGAAAGTCAATTCTGCCTGACGTGGTTACAACAAAACGGCTACATGGAGGGTAATTTCGGAGATGCAGATGGGCTCTCAAAAGCAAAGGATGTGAATATAGCTGCAATGCACAATAAGGTACTGCTTAGAGATCGCGGCAAGGTTCGGCTACTCAAAGTTGAAGAATACGCCGAGCGCGAGAATAGCGAGGGGATGAC
>JAKZUG010000004.1:0-20554 GCA_047516705.1 Candidatus Poribacteria bacterium
ACATCCGACTTCTCAACACCGTTCAACCCAACCTACGAGACTAAAGAGGTTTTTGAAGTCTTCAAGGTTTCCGCGTAGGATCCGGTTCGGTTAGGAAACCGAACCTACCGGGTCTGGGTCAGAGACGGTTATTTTTTCTAAAATTGCTTATGGTGCGGTTTGGAACCGCACCGGACTTGAAAAAGAAGATTCAAAAATTTAGAAAATCCAATAATTTCTTAAAATTGAATGGCCCTGGATAACCATTCAGGGTCATTCAATTGTATTTCTCGTAGGTGTTAATACTTAATATATGTTATGCTTTAAAACAATCCACGGAATTATTCGCAGCATTTCGCAGCATTTCGCAGCATTTCGCAAGAAGGTTTTCGCACCGGATCCTGGAAAAAAAGACGTAAAATCCAATAATTTCTTAAAATTGAATGGCCCTGAAGCACGCTAAAAATTTGCTATTTTTTATTAGACATGGTATAGTTAAATAGAGGAAGAGTTTGCACGAGAAACTGAACTGTAAGTCTAATTGAGGAGTGGAATCGCGAGTGGATTCAACATTAGCCAATCCGTATCTCATAAATACCTTAACAGCACCACCACCGCAGACGTATCGCTACGAACGCTGGCGAGAACGGGGATACCATCCGGACTTACGCCCCATCTCCGCTGACAGTGAATGTGGGACTTTAATAGGACAGATGGGCTGGGTAGGTGCACATGCACATGCTCATGACTATTTATGGGCTACTGCTGGTAATATAGGTGCAGTTTTAACTGAAGCCGTTGATGATGCGTGTCTCATCTCTTATGATGCATCACCGCGTTACCAATTACCGCCGCAGATTATTGTGAAGGGATTAGCAGGAAGACACGTATTACTCACAAAATCGGGTTCACGTTTGGACATGATTGGCATTGAGCATCCGGCACTCAATTTAACGCTCGTTGAGGTAGAAGCAGATGGTGTGCATTATCGGATGCGGTTCGGTACGCCAGATCAAACGACTTTGGATCGCGGTCAAAATGGCATTGCGCCGCCAGCCCCTACGAGTGAGATGTTCCATTATCTCCTCATTTTTGATCAGTTAGCGGAACACGGATTTAATGCGCTCGTCCATCTACAACCGAAGTTCTTGAACCTAATTTCTCGCACAGAACACGGCGCGCCAGATAAATTTTACGATTTTCTCAGAGGGTACGAACCGGAAACACCTATTATATATGACCCATCTGGGGGTATCGGGTTCGTTGAGGAACGTGCACCGGGGATCCCAGAACTCTCTTATGCGAGTCTACGGCTCTTCCAGAACGGTGGCAATCCGGCGCGACATATTCTCTATTGGGTGGGACACGGGACCTTTTCACGCGGTAGTGATATCCTTGATGCTTATAAACATGCAGAATACTTTGAAGCCGCGGCACGGATGGCGTGGGAGGCAAATCAGCAACGTGTTGACGCTCAGGCGTATACAGAAGAAATCGTTAGTTGTATTTTGCGCGAATTCAATGCAAATCGCGAGGCATCTTCTAAATCAGATGATGGTTTTCAAGATTCCGATACTCCAGTGCAATCTGATAATATCTATAATTATCCGTGATGCCACCCACTACCTAAAGGTAGGGGCTTCGGTTTCATAGCGACTGCGGTTTTCTCAAAGAATCAACCGTCTTAGTATCGATCCACCAGCAGGCTATTATTCTGCATCAGAGCAGTTTTATCGCGCATCAAGGCACGGGCACCCCAGCCTGCAAAATGTTTGTCGCAGCGTTTACGTCTCTATCGTGGTGTGAACCACATTCAGGACATATCCACTGCCTATCAGAAAGAGAAAGATTTTCGTTGCGGGCACCACAGTCAGAGCAAGGTTTTGTCGTGGGTTCCCAACGGTTAGATTTCAAGAATGTTTTACCGTATTTGGCACAAGTCCATTGAAGTATCAAAGCAAATTCGCCAAAAGCGAGGTCAGAGATTTTGCGTCCCCATAGACGTTTCATGCCGTCAAGGTTCAGCGTCTCAATCGCTATCTTATCATACCGTCGCACAAGGCGGAGTGCTAACTTGAAAAACCAATCTCTGCGTTGATTGGCTATCTTCTTATAGAGTTTTGAGAGATAACGCTTAGCACGATACCATCCGTTGGAGAGATATTGTTTCCGCGAAAGTGCTTTGTGCGCAGAACGGATTTCATTGATACTTTGCTTATAGAATAGGGGAGACTCTATCTTCGTGCCATCTGAAAGTGTCAGGAATGTTTTACAACCGAAGTCTGCCCCTGCCTCATTACCGGTCAAAGGAAGTTTCTCGGAGGGTTCACAATCCTCACATACAAGTGTTAGGTAGTAATCTCCAACGTTGTCTCGTTTGATGGAGACTGTTTTGACAGTTCCAGTCCAATCGCGATGTTTCCAAAACGTAAAGGACTTTTTTAGACAGTTGATTGTGAGACGGTTGCTTTCTATTTTGTAACCCGCCTGTGTGAAAGTGAGGGACTTATATTTGTGATTCGGCTTGATTTTCGGTCTGCCAATCTTGCGTTTTGTTTTACCTGTTTTGCGGTCTTCAATGTTATCAAAAAAGGCTTGGTAACCTCTATCCATACGGATAGCAACGTCTTGGATAACTTGACTCGGCAAAGCGTTCCAATGCGGTTTTGTTGTCCGCTTCAATTGGGTAATATGTTTCAAGATACGAGAAAGTGAAGCATACTTACCAAACAGACGATAATAACGACGTTGAAGACGCAATAAATGGACATGCACATCATGTAAATCGTCTATCAGATTGCCAATCTGTATCAAGTTAGATTGATGAGAGAACTCATATCTATAAGTTTTCATGGTATATCACGTATCACGTTTTTATCCCCTTACGAGTGGGAGGCAAGCACATAGCCTTGCGACTATGCTCGTAATGCTTGCCAACGTGATAACCTAATCATATCACATTTTTAGGTAAATGTCAAGTTTACTTTTATACCATCCCATAGGTTCTCCGTCTACATCCCGCAACCTAAGGGATGGGATTTGACAGAAGAGTGTTAAACTGCTAAAATGTACCTAAGCAACTAAGAACGAGGGAATAAAGAATATGCAAGCACCTATAGAAGATATTCATGAATCGGAGATTGACAATACCGAAACTGAGACGGATGCCCGGAAAGCACAGCAGCTTGAGGTGTATCTCCGCGATAGTATAGTTGGAAGGTATATCAGGAACTACAACAAACGGTTGCGGACCCTCAGCCAAGACTTAGAAAAAATACGCCAGCAAGTTGATGATAAACTTGCTGCCATGGAGCAACGCTTCATAGGGGAAATCGCGGACGTTAAAGCCGATATTCGCAAACTTTCCGAGCAGCTTGAAAACGAAAATTTGTTGTTAACGGCAGATAAAGTTGAAACACTCATTGATACACGGATTGATGCCCGACTTGATGGGATCACCGGACGTGGCGAGGCGGACCTCCAAAAATTATCAGCACTCGTAGACGAGTTTGCCCGTGAATTCCAAGCGCAAATTGACCGACTCAGTAACGAGACGAAACTGCTGCGAGAACAGACTCGCCGAAACCAAGAAGCACTGCGAGCAGACTTAACCTCTGAAACCGAAACACTTGAAGCAACAAAAATTGATCGATTAACCTTATCTGAGACCCTCATTACGCTCGGAATGAAACTTAAAGAGGATAACCTGTTTGATGAATTCGGCGTGGATCTTGATTTGGATGAAGACTTAGATACGAACTTAGAAGAATCATGACATTTAAACACATTGAAAGTTCCATAGATAGCCGACGATGCCAAAAGTTTCAAGTGTGCCTTCTGATCATTAGCCTCTTGTGCATGATACGCTCCAATGGGTTGCTGGCAGACACCTTGGCAAGTGAACCGGCTTCTGATGCTGAGATTTCAGTTCTGGCTGTGGGCGATATTACTATAAGTAGCCGTATGACACCGTTGATTGAAAGGAATGGTGCCGGTGTATTTTTTGAGGGAACCGCCACCTTGATTCAGTCCGCGGATATTGCGACTGCCTCGTTGAACGCGAGTATTTCGGAGAGGGGGGAACCGCGATACGGTATTGAACATCCTTTTCGTTCAGCGCCGGGACTCGGAAGGGCCCTCGCGAATGCCGGATTTGACGCTGTCTCCTTAGCTACACCACATATAATGGATTTCGGCTTTGAAGCGTTAGAAGATACGATCACTGAACTGGAGTGGTATGATGTCAAACCAATCGGTGCTGGAACAGATGCTAAGACAGCAAAACGTCCGGCATGGGTGCCAATCGGTGTAGGGGAGACTGAACCTGGGCAGGTCGCGTTGCTGGCGTATTATCGGGGAAATGCGTTCGCCCGATACACCGAGGACCCGCTCGCTTACGCCGTTTATAGTGAGATGACGGAAGCTGTCAAGCAAGCACAGACGGAAGCTGCACTCGTGGTCGTTTGGCTACATTGGGGAAGCCAAGGACGTTCAGCAGATGAAGCAATCGGGCGACAGCGAATTTTCGCACACGCACTCATTGACGCAGGAGCAGACGTAGTGTTATGCCAGCAGTTACATACGTTTGGCGGTATTGAGTTATATCAGGGTAAACCGATTGTCTACAGTCTTTCAGATTTTATCTATGATACTTATGATAAACAGCACTCGCGCATCGTGATCCCGAAGGCAACATTTAAAGCTGGGGCTCTGAAATCTATTGAGTTAATTCCAATTTTGACGGATCCGCCTAAGACCCCGGTACGTCCAGGAAAACCTGCGGAGACCTCAGTAAAACCCGAAATTAAGAATCAGTTTCCCAGCATCCTCACCGGAGAGGCAGCAATAGAAACTTTACAAGACTACCAGCGGCGTTGCGCAGAATTGAAAACGGAGGTGTTCATAGAGAACGAACGCGGATGGATTCGATAGGTAGCGTATATTAGAGGCAAAGATATGACAAGCGATAAGGGTGTTATGGCTGCGAGCTTGCAACCCCATAGTGAAGAGAGTTCATCTCCGGTATTTAGAGGTGAGCGTGGTTTAACACCTAAGGCATTTGTCGTAGCGATGCTTCTGATTCCTCTAAACGTTTTCTGGATCATTCAATTGGAGGTAGTCCGCTATACACATCCGACGCTGATTCATCCGCTGTCTAACGTCATTTTCATCATCTTTTGGCTGATGCTACTCAGTGCAGTGTTGGGGAAATTGTCATCGACACTGCGGCTGACACCAGCGGAGTTGCTTACCATCTATGTCATGTTGTGCATCGTTTCTTCGCTCTGTTCGCACGATATGATGGAAATTTTGGTCACGATACTTGGACATCCGTTTCGGTTTGCTACATCCGAAAATGAGTGGCAACAACTCTTTTGGAAGGAACTCCCGACGTGGCTAACCGTTCAGGACACTGGTGTTTTATCAGGCTATTATGAGGGGCAATCAAGCCTGTATCGTAAGGAACACCTGACCGCTTGGGCGGGACCGGCTGCATGGTGGACCGTTTTTATTCTTGTGTTGATGTTTGTTATGTTATGTATCAACACACTTCTCCGTCTCCAGTGGACAGAGCGCGAACGGTTAACCTACCCAATTATCCAACTGCCGCTCGCGATGACAGAGACGAATACGAGTTTTTTTAAGAATAAACTGATGTGGTTTGGTTTCAGTATCGCCGCAGCCATTAGTATCCTGAATTTGCTAAATTCGATTTATCCGGCAGTCCCATATCTGCCTGTCAAACGGCAAAACATCCATCAGTACTTTACCGGTCGTCCTTGGAATGCAATGGGCGGCGTACGCCTCTCATTTTATCCTTTTGCGATTGGGATAAGTTTCCTTATTCCGCTGGATCTTCTTTTTTCATGTTGGGTGTTCTATTGGGTCTACAAATTTGAGTTGATGGCAGGCAGCGTTCTTGGGGTGCGGAATTTGCCGGGGTATCCTTACGCCGATGCGCAAAGCTTCGGGGCATATATGGTGCTACTTGGTACCGCAGCTTGGGTCGGTAGAGCACATGTCAAACGGATTTTTACCGGTGTTGTAGATGGACTCCGAGGTACTTCTCGGATAGATATGCAGCGCGAGCCGATGCCTTATCACATCGCTTTCCTCGGCATTTTAGGCGGAATGCTGTTTTTGACGATATTTTCCTATAAGGCGGGAATGTCGCTTTGGGTGATTCCCCTGTTTTTTGGGCTTTACTTTCTGCTCGCGACGATGATTGCCCGACTTCGTGCTGAATTGGGGTTCTTAGTCCACGATTTACACAGAGTTGACCCACACGGGTTAATCGTGACAGCGTTCGGCTCTCAACGGTTGACAACAAGTACAAAAGGGGTTTTTTCGTTGTACATGTTCTTTAACCGAGCGTATCGTGCGCACCCGATGCCGCAGGAACTGGAAGCGTTAAAAATTTCAGAACGGCGACAGATACATCCGCAACACACCGCCGCTGCAATTCTCATAGCGACCTTAGTTGGTGCTATCGTTGTATTCTGGCTGCTGTTAGATAGCTACTACAGACATGGTGCCGAGACCGGCTATTATGGACCTTGGGCGTTAGGGTTCGGTAGAGGGGTTTATAGACAACTTGAAAACTGGTTGAATTATCCACAAGGGACCGATATACCTGCCCTCATCTTTATGGGTGGAGGCGTAGGTGTCTCACTCGGCTTAATACTATTAAGAACCCGCTTTCTGTGGTGGCCCCTGCATCCGCTTGGCTATGCCATGGCAAATAGTTGGGGCATGTCCAATCTCTGGAGTTGTATCTTTGTCGCTTATGTGATGAAGGCACTCGTATTACATCACGGGGGACTTAAAGCCTACAGACGCGCTGTGCCGTTCTTCCTGGGGCTTGCACTCGGAGACTACATAAGCGGAAGTTTGTGGAGCATTAGCAGCATTCTCGCGAATACCACCTTGTACCAATTCTGGCCTTGATTGTAGAAAAAGAGGTTGTCAGAAGAGTCGTTGTCAGTTATCAAAGAGATGGATATCTGCTTTCTAAAAATTGATAACTGTTAGTTGAAAGCTGCTGACAGCCGAGAACTATAAGATAGGAGGAAAATATGAAAACCGAAGAAAAAGAAGAAAAAAAAGAAAAAGAAAACGAGTCTGAAAATACCATCGATCAAGAAAAAGAAGAACTTACACAGGAACTTCCGATTCTGCCACTGGACGATCTCGTCGTTTTTCCGTACATGCCGCCAGTGCCGCCGTTTCCACCGCATCACGTCGCGCTCTCTGGAAAGATGGCTACCACGGCTATTGAACATGCTATGGAGGCTGATAGAGTGCTTTGCATCTTTCGTCCAAAAAGGGAACTCTCCAAAGAAGATATCAAGGACATTAAAGCAGACGATCTCAGCCCAGTCGGGAGTTTGATCCATATCCTGCGCTATAAAACCGATGATGAGGATGTATTGTTCCTCGCGCATGGACGAGAACGAGTAAAAATTGAGGAGATCTTGCATAAGGAGCCCTTCGTCAAGGCGCGCGTCAGGGTCATCGGAAGCGATGATTCAGACTCGGTTTCTGCTGACTCAGAGACGGACTTGGAAGTTGAGGCACTTGTGCGCAGCAACGATGAAATGTTCCAGCGCATTGTTCAGATGTCATCGCGCTACCAAGAGGAATACGGCAGTATAACCAAAACTATGCTTGATGAGCCAGGCCGCCTTGCCGACTACATCGCCGCTGTATTGGATTTAAAGTCCCACGATAAGCAGCGCATTTTGGAGGCGGTATCTATTCATGAACGGTTAAATACCCTTGCAGTTATTCTCGCAAAAGAACTTGACTTGCACGAATTAGAAAGCAAGATCCAAAATAATGCACAAGCAGTTATTAACAAAGGACAGCGCGAATACTACCTTCGAGAACAACTTAAGGCTATTCAGACCGAACTTGGCGAAGCGGACGACCTCGGACTTGAAATTGATGAGATGCGAGCGCAGCTGCGCGAAACCGAGATGCCCGACAAAGCGAAGCAGGCAGCCGAAAAAGAACTCAAACGGCTTTCCAAAATGCAGTCTTTATCACCGGAATCGACCGTTTCCCGGAATTACTTAGATTGGTTGCTAAACCTACCGTGGTCCGTTAGTACCGAGGATTCATTAGATCTCGCTGTGGCACAAGAGATACTTGATGCAGATCACTACGATCTGGAAAAAATCAAAGAACGGATTTTAGAGCATCTCGCTGTACGCATGCTCAAAGCAGATATGAAGGGTCCCATCTTCTGTTTCGTTGGGCCACCGGGTGTCGGAAAAACCTCGCTTGGTAAATCCATTGCGCGCGCGATGAACAGAAAATTTGTGCGTATCTCATTAGGTGGCATGCACGATGAAGCCGAGATCCGTGGGCACCGGCGTACCTATATCGGTTCTATGCCGGGACGAATTGTCAAAGGAATCCGCCAAACCGAATCGAACAATCCGGTCTTTATGCTTGATGAAATTGATAAACTCGGTTCCGATTTTCGTGGCGACCCGGCTTCTGCACTTTTGGAAGTCCTTGATCCGGAGCAGAATCACTCGTTTACGGACAATTATCTTGATGTCCCGTTTGATCTGTCAAAAGTGATGTTTGTCACAACAGCGAATCAACTGCACACGATTCCACCACCGTTGCGCGACCGGATGGAAACAATAGAACTTCTCGGTTACACTGCCAACGAGAAACAGATTATTGCTAAGCAGTACCTAATTCCTCGCCAGTTGACTGCAAATGGACTGAAAGACGATTTGATTCGCATTAGAGATACAGCCATTGATAAAGTGATCAGTGCGTATACGCGCGAAGCGGGTGTGCGAAATTTGGAGCGCGAACTCGGTACCGTCTGCCGTAAAGTAGCGCGCCGTGTTGCTGAAGGAAAGACCGATCTTACAACTATTGCGACCAAGGATATTCAACGCTATTTGGGACCCGCGAAGTTTGATTCTGAGATTGCCGGACGTAAAGCCGATATCGGTGTTGCAACAGGGCTATCTGTTACACCCGCTGGGGGTGAAATCCTTTTCATTGAGGTAGCCACTACCAAAAAGACAAATGCGCATACGCAACTGCACATCACCGGACAGATCGGCGAGGTCATGCAGGAATCCGTACAAGCCGCGCTCAGTTATGTTAAATCCCAATCCGACGCGCTCGAATTTAACCCGGGTGTATTAGAAGACGATATTCATGTACATGTGCCCGCAGGGGCAATTCCGAAGGATGGTCCCTCGGCTGGTATTACCATTGCAACTGCCCTCGCCTCTGTCGCCACTCAGCAACGGATTAGTCCTGAGATCGCTATGACAGGTGAACTCACGCTCAGAGGCAGAGTTTTACCTATCGGTGGCGTGAAGGAAAAAATCCTTGCGGCGAAGCAGGCAGGCATTAAGAAAGTCATTCTGCCACAGGGCAACAAAAAACATTTCATTGAAGTTCCGAAAGACATTCAAAAAGGTGTTGAGTTTCTGTTTGTAGAACATGTAACCGAAGTTTTCACGGAGGTATTCGCATGAGACACTTATTGAGAATCATCGTGCAAGGTCCACGTGCCGTGCACATAATTCCTCGGTTTGCCACACTCGCTATCGTGTTTCTGGTAGCGACATCATTCGCTGCACAAGCCGACACGGCTGACAGTGCAAACCCCGTGTCCGCAGCTACATTGCCTGAGACTGTTAAAGACGCTAACGCTAATGCTACAGAATCATCTGTTAAATTTCTGAAAGATATCGCGCCTATCCTTGACAAACAAGGGTGTTCAGCTGGCATGTGCCACGGGAAATTTGGCGGACAGGGTGGGTTAAATCTCTCTCTGTTGACCTTAAACCCGGAATCAGATCATGAACCGATTGTTCACCACAATCGCGGTAGACGCATCAACCTGCTTGAACCAGATCAGAGCCTCTTTTATCTCAAACCCACCGGACAGGTGCCGCATGAAGGGGGTTTGCGGTTTGATCCCAACTCAGATGAAGGCGCAACTATTCTGCGATGGATCGAAGCGGGCGCGCCTTTTGCCGACGACGAACCACGCCTGAGAAAACTTGAAATTGAGCCGAGCACTTTTGTGCTGTCCGATGTCGGACAAACTTCACAACTGAAGGTACTCGCCTATTTTTCCGACGGATCTGTTGAAGATGTAACCGAGAAAGCCGTCTATGAATCTAAAGACGCACCTGTCGCTGAGGTATCACTCGCCGGCGAAGTGACAAGCGTCCGATGGGGAGGGACTGCGATTATTGCGCGCTTCTTAGGTGTTGTCGATGCATCGTTTGTAACAATTCCGCGGGCTTCCGACATAAATCTTGCTTCACAAGACCCGGAATTTATCCCCAATAATTTCATTGATGAGTTTGTACTTGCCAAACTCAAAAAGTTGAATATCCGTCCTTCTGCCTTGACAACTGATGATGCCTTTCTGCGCAGGATCTCTTTGGACACCATTGGTCGGCTTCCGACCCCAGACGAGGTGAAAGCATTCCTTACAGATGCCAGTCCTGATAAACGTTCAAAACTCATTGATATGCTCCTTGACACACAGGAATGGGTAAACCTGCGGACGCTGAAATTAGCCGATATGTTGCGCATCCACCCGCGGACCTTAGGAAACGGTTCATTTGGAGAACGCGGTGCGACGCTCTTTCACGAGTGGGTCCGTGAGGCAGTTGCGCAGAACAGACCCTACGACAAGGTTGTTCAAGAACTCATCACATCGCGAGGGAGTACTTATCAGCACGGTCCGACTAATTATTACCGCATTGAGCAGCAACCGGCAGGCAGAGCAGAGACAACTGCACAAGTATTTCTGGGCATCCGTTTGAGTTGTGCCAGATGCCATAAGCATCCATTTGACCAATGGACGACTGATGACTATTGGAATTTTGCCGCCTTCACCGGAAAGGTGGGGATCCGGGGCGGTGAACTCTACAACGAACAGGTCGTCTACTATAATCCCACTGGACGCGTTATCAACCAATCTGTGCAAGGCAACCGTGGCGAAGTGGCACTCCCGACTTTCCTCGGTGGTGAATCGCTCGCTCCAAATTATCAGGGTGATGTCCTGCAAGTATTGGCAGATTGGATGACTTCCTCAACGAATCCGTATTTCGCGAAAGCGACCGTGAATCGGCTCTGGAGCCACTATTTCAGTAGAGGCATCGTCGATCCAGTTGATGACATGCGTGCGACAACCCCGCCAAGCGTTGAAGGAGTTCTGGAAGCATTGGCAGACGATTTTGTGAAAAGCGGATTTAATACAAAACACGTCATCAGACGGATTCTCAATTCACGTACGTACCAACTCTCAGCAGAACCCAATGAGACAAATCAATTGGATGACCGGTTTTTCTCGCGTTTCTATCCGCGTCCTATAGTCGCACAGGTCTTGTTAGATGTCTTAAACGACATTACGGAGACTGAAGAAAAATATGGACGTTATCCAATGGGTACGCGTTCTGTGGAACTACCGCTGCCGGTGAGTTCACGCTTCTTATCGCTCTATGGACGCTCCGACCGAGAGTTCCTCAGTGATTTGGACCCGAAACTCGAACCGACACTCACTCAGGCACTTCACATGATTAACTCCAGTTATATTCATAAGAAGCTGAGAAGCTCCGCCGGTGTACTCACCCGTTTAATGAAGGAGAAATCTGACAATCGCGAACTTATTGCCGAGTTGTACCTCAACACGTTAAGTCGGTTTCCCACGGATGAGGAGTTTGAAACCGCTGAAGCCTATATCGTTGAGAGCCCTAAGCGCCGCGCAGGGTGTGAGGATCTCCTATGGGCACTCATCTCATCGCGGGAATTCGTCTTTGTCCGATAAACCAACCCTGAAAGACCCTTACGGCGAGGTCATAGACCTCGCCGTACCTATCTCGTATGTTGCAATCCTTTGCTATTGGGTTGCAACCCCACTAACCATTGAAACCCGTAAAAAAAGCCACAAATTTACTTCAACAGTGGAGGACACAACGATGAAACTTTTGAAACGCTATTTCACTTTGAGTTTCTCTATGTTGCTGGTGTTCGGGTTAGTGATACCAGCATTAGCACAAGGTGAGAAGAAAGAGGATCTAATCGGGCATTGGACCTTTGAGAATGGTGTTAAATTGGAAGACTTGACGGGGCATTTTGGCGAGATCGATCTCTTGGATACTAATGTAAAGGACGGAAAATTGCACATCGGTAATAATGAATGGGCAATGACTACCGGTTATAAAGGACCTGACATCGGTCCTGAAAAGACATTGGTAACGTGGATTTACTTGGACGACCTAAATGTCAGAAATGGTGCTACGCTGGCTGTAAATAAAAGCAGCGGAGACACCTTTGATGCTATCGTCTATGCCGAACGCCAGCAGAAACGTTGGCTGGCTGGCAGCAGCTTCTTTAGACGCACTCAGGATGCCAACCCCGGATTTGAGGAAAAAGAGACAGGGAAACTGATTCAGTTGGCAATTTCGTATGAGGATGATGGCGGGAACGCAAAGATTATGATATACCGCAACGGCGATCTCATCGGCGATTATACTATGGGACCCATCGTATCTTGGAAAGCCGGCGATGTGGAAGCACTTTTCGGGCCTCGCGCCTTCATTGGTGGTACCGCACACGGTTGGGTGGTTGGTCGCGTGGAAGATGCCAGAATCTACAACGCTGTCCTCAGCGAGAAAGAGATTAACAACTTAGTTGAGAACACATTGGATGTCGAAGCACGTGGTAAACTCGCGACTACGTGGGGTTCCCTAAAGCTTTCCAAATAGCGGTTTGGCGGGCGGTTGGCAGAGATGGTTATCCGTTTTAAAAAAGGCAAAAATCAATGGAAACACAAACCGGATACGCTCACTTGTATTCGGGACGATGGCAGTATCACTTGGACGCATCTCCATCGTGGGTTTGTGCATCACGACTTCGCACACTACGTTATTGAAACAACGCTCGGATTTGAGAACGCGTTCTTCGGACTTGTAGCGAGAGGGTATGACATCCCAGATTTTAGCGAATCCAAAGCGAAATGCCCGTTTGAAATCCCGAAAGAAGCGATGGGTACCGAACCGATTGTGGCACTATTACAGGTAGATTTTCCTAACAGGCTGTATTTCCAAGATGTTAATTCCGATGGGTTATTTCGAGAGTACAGCGCGTCGCTTCCGGTAAGCATCACAGATGAACAACTTGAAGTGATGCGACAGAAATTGGGAGCACTGTTACAGCGATGGCGCGATTTACAACCTGGAGCGTCAATGACTTTACAATTTCGCATGTGAAACGCCGTAAGGTGTGTGCTGTTACGGCACAACGGAGTGTGCCTACTACTATATCCTACGGCGTTTTTCAGTTTTACGTAAATTACGACTTATTCACTATTCTTTGTCAACCGCGGTCAACCGCGCAATGATTCCTTCAACGGCACTCTCCGCACGTCCACGAATCTGATCCGGTGTTAAACTCTGGATCGGGTGTGCAACGGTGAGCGGTTCCAAATCACTATGACCGAGTACACGCGCTTGGACTTTGCCTGCAGCGAAGAAAACTTCCGTACAGACTGCGACACTTGGCACACCGCGCTCCTCTAAAACACTGCCATCGTGCATACTGCACGATATACAAGACCCTCAGTCAGCAAGCCCTTCAATGACAAAATCAGCCTGCTCCGCCAATTCAACGAGAAGGTCGGTAGGGGCAGGACGCGAGAAAGTCGGCTTCTTGACATGAATCACTTCGGCAAGGTCAAACCGTTCCTGCATCAATTCCGCAATCCGATCAAGAAAAACATCACTGCCATTCTTCGTGATATTGAGCAACCCCATCACTTTTCCATCAAGACTATCGAGCCGCGGGGCAAGAAATTTCGCGGAGACATCGCCTTGAGAGGTTGGGTCGAGTAAGGTCGTATTTGGCATTATGAGAACCTCAACACTATTTCGCTGGCGAGGTTTGCAACCTCGCCAATCCTTTAAGACATTATGATGAACGGGACGCTTCCAATTGCAGTTCCTGCGATTTTGCCATCGCATCTTCTGCTTCTTGGATCATCTCTTTGCGTTGGTAACAGATAGATAGACTGGTATATGCAAGCGGATCCTTCGGGTCGATAGCAATCGCTTTCTGAACAGCTTCAATCGCTTCATCGTAGAGGCTGAGCCGTTCATAAGCATGTCCTAACCCAAGGTATCCTTCAATATAGTCTGGATAGGTGTCAATCAATTCTTTAAATGCATTCACAGCCCCCTCAATGTCATTTTCGGCAAAATGGTTGAGCGCGGCATCGTAAAGTTCCGTTTCGGTCGGCATCTTTTATATCCTTTGAAATAAGAATTTGGTAAAATTCTATCAGAAAAGGTCGGAAATGTCAACAAAAAAAAAGGCGATGAAACAGAGCCGTTCAGTTCTCCCACAGTCTCGATTTTTTGCGCAAGATTTCTTCACTGTAGGAGCGACCTCCCGGTCGCGACACGATGAAGTTTAGAGAAATATATCGGTAATGCGATAAACGGAAACCAGTTTCACGCAAGGCGTATCTGTCATCCTCAAAATCCTGATTCAGACAGTGAAACTGACAACTCAACGCCTCTGTGCCTCTGTGAAAAACCAGTTGCACATCATTCTGTTTTAAGGTATCCTATAATCACATTTTTGCTGATCCTGTTAAGGAGTTCCAGAATTTGCGCGATTATGCTGAAATCACTGAACGTCTAAAAAACTTGGAAGCACCCATAGAGCTGATTGGTAACGTCCATACCAAAGAAAATCTTAATTACCCGATACATCAGATCAGTTTAGTGTCTTCAGCAGATATACCAAGACATGTCCTCATCACTGGCGGCGTACATGGTGATGAACCCGCTGGTGTTGAGGCGGTTTTACAGTTCCTTGTGCGTGACAATACCGCACTCCTGAAAAACTTCTCGTTTTTAGTGATCCCGTGTATCAACCCGTACGGCTATGCTCATGGCACGCGTGAGACCCGTAACGGTGTAGACATCAATCGATCTTTTGAAACAGATGATATTGCAGAAGTGGCTATCATCAAAAAGGCACTTGGGCAAACCCAATTCTCCGTCGCGATAGACTTCCACGAAGACTATGATGCGACCGGTTTTTATCTCTACGAGGGCAAACGCGACGAGAAATACATCGGACCCAAACTCGCCACAGCTGGTAAAGCAATTGGTCGATTGGACCCGGATGACCCGGGTGAGGATGCGCCAGACCTTGCCGAAGGTGTTTACAAAGTTGCCGATTCATGGGGCACTCAAGGTTTGGCACCTTACCTGTTGCATTTCCACAGCGAACATGTTATTATCTCGGAAACGCCGACAGTCTGGTCGCTTGAACAGCGCGTCGCACTTCATTTGACAATACTGGATACCGCGCTAAACATCATATCGGAAAAGGAAGAATAAATGGAACAGATATTATCGAATGTCAATACCGCCTCCCAGCCTTCAGCACTGAAAATTACAGATATGCGTATCGTTCGGACCCAAACAGGTGGTCCCATCTTGAAACTGGACACGAACCAAGGCATCCATGGACTCGGTGAAGTCCGAGACGGTGCAAGTCCGACCTACGCTCTGATGCTCAAGAGCCGGATTATCGGCGAAAATCCGTGTAACGTTGATAAAATCTTTCGACAGATTAAGCAGTTCGGGCACCATGCACGGCAAGGCGGCGGTGTCTGCGGGATTGAAATGGCTCTGATGGACTTAGCTGGCAAAGCGTACGGTGTGCCGTGCTATCAACTCGCTGGTGGCAAGTTCCGAGACAAAATCCGATGCTATAGCGATACCCCTTCACTCAGAGATGCAGAAGAGATGGGTAACAAACTCCAAGAACGCATTGATAGCGGTTTTACCTTTCTAAAAATGGACATCGGTGTCGGGCTGCTTCGCGGAATTCCCGGCACACTCTCTGCACCGGACGGAAATTTAGAAACCTCCAACCTGAAGCACCCTTTTACAGGTATCCGCTTGACCGAAAAAGGTATCGCTATGCTCTGCGAATATGTGGAAACGGTTCGGAACATTATTGGGTATGAGATACCGCTCTCGGTTGATCATTTTGGACATATCGGTATTGAGGACTGTATCCGCCTTGCGAGAGCGTTGGAGAAATACAACCTCGCGTGGCTAGAGGATATGGTGCCGTGGGAATACACCGACCAATATGTCCGTCTCTCTAATTCGTGTGCCACACCGATTTGCACAGGCGAGGACATCTACTGTAAAGAGGACTTTATGCCATTGTTTGAGAGTCAAGGCATCGCCGTTGCTCACCCAGATATTGCCACATCAGGAGGGATTTTAGAGACGAAGAAGATTGGTGATCTGGCAGAGGAACACGGGGTTGCGATGGCACTCCACATGGCAGGGACACCTGTCTGCGCGATGGCGAGCGTCCACTGCGCCGCAGCAACATCTAACTTTATGGTGCTGGAAAACCATTCTGTCGATAATCCGTGGTGGGACGAAATGGTGACAGGCTTACCGAATCCGATTATCCAAGACGGTTATATCAATGTCCCAGAAACCCCCGGTTTAGGCATTGATCTTAACGAAGAGGTCATCCGGGAGCATCTGCATTCGCAGGAGACAGCATACTTCGCACCGACGACAGAATGGGATTCGGAACGTTCGCATGATAGGTTGTGGAGTTAGAGAGACTCCTTATATCCGCCGCAGTGGTTGAGGCACCAGAGAGCAGATGTTGCATTACTCGGTGTTATTGGTTTCCTGAAGGCGTTGTGCAATGTTGGCTTTGATATTTTCATGTCCATGCTGTTCAGCCAATTTTAACGCCGTTCGGAAATCAGGACGCGATGCTTCACTCTCGTTGAGGGCGAGTTTTGCCTCACCACGATTATAGTAGGCTTCTACAAATTCTGGCCTCAGACGAATGGCTTCATCAAAATCATCGATGGCAAGCTGGTATTCGGCAATCAACGTTTTCGCCGTGCCGCGATTGTAGTAAGCTTCGGCGTAATCGGATTTCAGGCGGAGTGCCATGTCGTAGGCAGAAATAGCTTCTCTTACCCAACCACCCTCCGAAAGGATATTGCCCATTGAGAAGAAGGCATGGATAGCTACCTCTGTTTCGCTCCATTCTAAGATGGCAGCAGGGGGATACTCTTTTTCAAGCTGCTGCATTTCTTCTGGTGTTAGGTCCCTTATCTCTAAGATTTCCCATTCATCGTCCGATTCAACGGGATCCTCTTCTACCGGTTCTGGAGAGAGCTCTGACAACTTCGGAACGTTCTCGGTCTCATACCTTTCAACGAGAAACCCGACGAGCATCATCAGGGAAGTAGCCGGGTGGTGTACATTTTCACCTACTGTGAAAACTAACTCTTCCAGCAGCGGTGAAAGTTGGCGGTAGTCGCTTCTCGAGACGGTGTCAAAACTAAGGCTTTCCGACCGATTTCCGATCTCAATTAGCAACTCCAGCACATATACAAGCCAACGATAGTCATTTTCTGAATAGGGAGCAACCTTCACAGTTTCGAGGAGCGGAGACTGTTGTGTTACAAAAGGATCTTGCTTCTCGGATTCAAGCACGCTCGGCTGCATAGGTGTCGGAGGTGCCAATAGGGGTAATACATTTTTTGCTGTTTGTGTGCTGGTTAACATTATTTTTTAAATACTCCTATTCCATACCAAAATTTAGATGGCAACGTTGAATATGAGAAAAAAGCAGGCTTTGGGTCTTTGGTAGCACCCAATATTCCTACAGTCCGAACTGATTTGCCACAGCGACTAAATCCAGAATGTTAACAACACCATCACCATTAACGTCTGGTGCATCTGTGCCGAACCCACTGGCAACAGCGACCAGATCCAGAATATTCACGGTTCCATCACCATTGACATCATGCGTATCCGCTACTCTTTTCAGATAGATTTCTCCATCTAAGTCCGGGACGATGTGATGCATGTTTCGCAAATCACTTTCCACACCTGTTACTTGTTCTGGTAGACGAATCTCTTGTGCGCTACCACTGCGATTATAGACTGCCCAACCGTTGGTGAATTCGCGGATGAATAAACCTTCGCGGTTTTTATAAAGTTGTGCTTTTGCCCCGATAGGCTGCCCAAGGTCAGCATTCCAGAAGTCATACCAGTAGTGGTCATGGTCGTGGACATGCGGAACGCTATGTTGATGTCCATACACTTGTTCCAAAAACTCGTTATTCCACGGATGCTCATGTTGGAGGCTTCCACTTCCGATTGTGTAAAGCACATATCCATCTGAATGGGTTAGACTCATCGTTGTGAAAAGACGCATCCATTGTTGGTTTCGCGGCGAGTCTGGGAGTTCTTCAATAAGTCCCCAACCTTCTAAACCGTTGATGTGTGGTTCACGCAGATTCTCTTCTGCCCATGATAGTGTGTTTTCAATCTGATAGAGATCAACGTAGGTATAACCACTTCCTTGAAACTGATTTGAATCTGTGGAAATACCTGGAAGTGTTTCCATAAAGGTTCCATTGACGTAGGATGCCCATCTCGGAATTTTCTGGCGATTAGTATTTACCATTATCAGGAAATCTTCATTCACCTGTGCACGAATGCCTTGCAGAATCCTGTCTCGTGCGGTGTGTTCTTCCTCCAAACTTCGATAACCTCTGAGTCTTGGATGCTCACTCCAGTGATCCAAGAATATCCCATCAAATAACCCGCATTTGGAAACAGCGACAGCTTGTCCGATTGTCCATTCTTGCGTTTCAGGTAGTGTGAAATCTAATAAAGTTTCATTCCACCCCGGTTCGGTGATACGATTTCCATTTTCGTCTCTAAGCCAAAGGGGCCAATCTTCCGGATAATCGTTTCCGTTTACCCCACTGAAATATCGCACTCCAGCAAGCAGGATCAGATTCGGATTTTGAACCTGTAGTTCCCTACGTTGTCCTATCGCTCCTTCAATATCGCCAACCAACTTAATGCCTTCTTCGGCTTCCACAAAACCCAATCCAAACATTGGACAACAGAAATACAAATCGTGGCGTGCCAACCGTTCAGATTCAGTTAGGGTGGGTAAATTAATGATATTCGCCCATGCCGCGAAGACAGAAGGGTATTCTCTGTTTGCGATACGCGATGCAATTGACGATCGTTCTACATCGCAAACCTGAAAACCCGCCAGATTTAACGTCAATAACGGAGTAACGTCCCCTAGATTACCTTGGACATGCAAAACCTCTAAATTCCGAAGCCTAAGAAGTGGAATGAAATCTATAATTTGATTTCCAGATAAATTCAGTTCCTTTAGTTTCACCAAGTTCGCTAACGGTGTAATATCCACAATCTCATTATGATAGAGTTTTAACACCTCTAATGCTACTAAATCCGCGAGCGGTGTAAGGTCAACAATCCGACTGTTGCTCAAATGTAAAAAACCAAGATTCACAGCATGCTCTAAGCCTTCAAGGTTTGCTATATCAGACTCCAAAACTACCAAATCCCTAAGTAGTTGCATCTCTACATCCGTCAATAGTATTTCTACTGGCAGTCCAAGTTTTTCACGAATAACGCGCTCAAGAGTTGGATCTGGGATATCAACAACAGTAGGAATAAGGTGAAAGAACTGCGGGAACCCAGCAAGTGGACTAAAATCAGTAATAGGATTTCCAGTAATAGACAATTCTTCCAAGTTCGTTAAATTTGCTAAAGGCGTTAAGTCAGTGATCTGGTTATTGTGCAACCTGAGGTATTTTAAGGATGTTAAGTTTGAAAGTGGCGTGATATCCGAAATGTTATTGTCTTCCAATCCTAACTCCTGCAGAGATGTCAATCCCGCAAGCGGCGTGATATCTGAGATGTTATTGCGGTATAACTTTAAAGTTTCTAAGGAAAACAGTTCCGCGAGCGGCGTAAGGTCAACAATCCAACTGTGGCTCAAATGCAAAAAACCAAGATTTACAGCATGCTCTAACCCTTGAAGATCTGCTATATCAGACTCCAAAACTACTAAATCATAGAGGCGTTCTAAATGCAAAACTGTTAGCAGTGTATTCTGTGGTAGGTTTAGTTTTGCACGAACTGCCTGTCGTAGATTCGCATCCGGCATCCACTCTTCTTGTCCGAATGCAACGCTGCATGCAATGCCAAGGACAACGAGAACACATAAGCACGATCTGCAAAACTGTTTCATTTTTATAATCTCCGTCCCTACGGAATGACAGCGACATAAACCTGTGAATGCCCTGATACATCGGATGTATACACAACAGCCGTTTCATCAGGACTAAACGAAGGATGCGGGTGCGTCCACTGGGGTCCGTAGACCGTGTCCACCTTCATCTCCATCCAACTCAAGGCTTTCTCCCGATCGCCTGATTGCTGTGCCACTGCCCAATCCTCGGCGAGCGCATATCGGTCGGTTTTCCACTGGCTTCCACTTGACGAACTTTGCGGATAACAGATAGGCGTATGCTCGCCTGTCTCCACATCAACAAGTCGCAAACCGATGTCGGGGTGGACAGTATCACACAATACTTTCGTCCCATCACGATTGCTGGCGATGTGCCATGCGTTGAAGTCGGCAATCGTCCGCATTTGGAGGGTTTCCA
>JAKZUG010000005.1:0-5791 GCA_047516705.1 Candidatus Poribacteria bacterium
ACTTAGTGATAGACCTCGTATCAAAAAACGACATAAGTTCAAGTCTATTACATTCACAGGGCAAGCGGGATGGTCTCTGAAAAACAATCGTATCACCCTCACATTTCGTAAGTGGGACAATGGTAAGTGGCGATATGATAAAATTCCTTATACTTTTCATAAGCACCGCCAGTGGCATGGAACTATCAGTCGTATTACAATCAAGCGCGATAACTGTGGAAACTATTGGCTTTGTATTACAACAACCTATACAGATTTTAGACCTCTGCCCACTACAGGTAAAAGCGTAGGGGCAGACTTCGGCATGAAAGACGCTTACTTGACGCTTAGCACGGGTGAGAAGATACAACACCCACAACCTTTGAAACAGTCCTTGACCAAACTTCGTAGCTTCAACAAAGAATTGAGTCGTAAACAAAAAGGTTCTAATGGCTGGTGGCGTGCTGTGAGACAACTTGCACGTCTGTATCGGAAAATCACGAACCAACGCAAAGATTTTTACTGGCAACTCGCAAGTGAACTCTGTAAGAAGTTTGATACCATTGCTATTGAAACCTTGAACCTTGACGGTATGAAACGCCTTTGGGGACGCAAAGTCTCCGATCTTGCGTTCTACCAGTTTGTTGAGATATTGAAGTATAAGTGTCAAAAACATAAGCGTGAGTTCCGTCAAGTCGGTCAATGGACAGCGACAACAAAACCTTGTTCAGATTGTGGCTACCACAATGAAAATCTTTCTCTCAATGATAGGCAGTGGACATGCCCTGAATGTGGCTCTCACCACGACAGAGACATCAACGCTGCTATAAACATTTTGCGGGCAGGGATAGCCGTTACCTAACGATATACCTACAGATTCTGTAGGGAAACGCCCGCTGGTGGAGCGATAGTTAGACGGTAGACTCTTTTGAGAAAACCGCAATCGCTATGAAACCGAAGCCCCATGCTTTAGCTTGTGGGTGCTATCACCTCTATTATACTCGCGCACGGTGCCATTCCTGTACCGCTTCTGGGATTGCTTGGAGATTTTCGATTGTCGTCTGGAGTGGGATCGCGCACTCCGGTCCAATCAGTGGAACACCCGCATCCAAGTTTTTTACCACTTCTGCTTTGACATCTTCCGGTTCTTTGGAAAACAGTGTTTCAGGGTTGTTAATGTTTCCGACAAGGGCAATGCGCTCTTTCACGATGTCCATGGATTCTTGCGGTTCATTTTTAGAATCGTAATGGAACGCTGCCATACCCGTTTGTGCTATATACTCCATTCTGTCAACGGTGCGTCCGCAGATATGCAGTATTAGAGGGATCGGAATACGCTCAACGAATTCGATGTGAAGATCGCGGAGATAGCGTTGGTAGTATTCACCGCTAACAAGGTCGCCTGTAGCGTGGTCGGGAAGCGTGAGCGCATCGGCACCCGCTTCAATTTGTGCAACACCGAATTGCACAGTGGCTTCCTTCATCCGATCGAGTGCAAGTTTCGTTTTGCCCGGGTCGTCAAGCGACAGTAACAGGAAAGGTTCAACCCCGAAACAGTGATAGCCGAGCGACCAGGGTCCCATCGTTTTTCCGATTACTGCGACTTCATCCCCGTATTCTTTCTTCAGGATCTTAATCGCTTCGAGTACACATTGGGTGTCTGGATGTGTCAAGAAATCATCTGGGATAACGATGTCATCAGCATCTTCCCAGATCGGTTCCCGCATTCTAACGGTGGGCCAGTTATCCTTCTGTTCCCACTGAATTTTGCAGCCAAGTGCACTGGATTCTTGGATAATCGTGAAAACGGGCATGATAGTGTCAAAGCCGAGTTCGGTATATCCTGTAGCGGCGAGACGTGCCATCAGTTCCGGTTCTCGATTTGCTTGTGGGAACGGTGCTTCCACAAGATCCATCAGTTCGACGGTCGCAACGGAGGTTGGATTGCAGACAGGGGTTCGGTCAGTGGGTTCATTGCGGAGCGCAGCGAGTACACGTTCACGTCCGGTCATTGTATTTTGCATCTTCGGTTCCCTTTAGATCTGTTGGCTTGGCGCAGTGAGTACGCCTCGTGAGGCTTCCATCTCTTCTTCTCGTAAGACAACCCTAACATTCGGCGCGCGTATCAGCAAAAGCCCGATAAGTGCATCGTGCGACTGCGCGCAAGCAAAAGCGACAGTGTCTTTATTATCAGTTTCGATGCTTTCCATTTCGCCCAATTTCATCAAGCCACCCGCAATCGCTGAGATCCGCCGTGCTGCACCTCTCCCCTCACCTTCTGCTGTGACTCGGTAGATGCCTTTTCCAGTGGAATCAACTGTAATAGTGAGTTGCGATTTCTTATCGAGTATGTTAAGCGGACGTGGGTCAATAGGGGTGTTTGATGCGAGTTTACATGCTTCCAAAAAGACGCGGCGACACGCGGCTTCATGTACACTATTACAAGGGAAATAGAGCAAACCGTCAGGTGTTCTCAACATTCCACCGAGTATTTGCATGCCTTGCATCACGCTTTCGATTCTCTCGGCGGCACCGGAAATGTAACTGTAGGTATGAACCAAGAAAACAGCGGAGTCTTTACTTGTCGTTGCGTCAACAGTTTGCTGACAATAGAGTCCTATAGTGATGTCGTGGAAATGTGGATCAATGGGTATGAGTTCAATACGTCTGCCGATGTCAACAACGCGTCGCATAAGTGTCCCCTTACACCGATTAGCGGCGCACTAATCTGCCGCCGTAGTGCTTTTCATAGATGTACTTATAAGCCTGTTCGGAGAGTCTACGTAAGATATAAGCACGCCGATTCTTCCAATTATAAAAGGATTGCCATCTGTTTCTGCTGTTCGTCTTCGTCCTGTCCTCCATCAGTCCAATGAAGATGTAAGGCCTTGCTCTCCCTTGCGGGTCTCGGAGAACCAATACCCCACCGTCACCTACTAACCCATAGACGGTGCCAGTTTTGTTGTAAACTGCCACTGATGAAGGAATATAGGTCTGTTTATAGATATAGTCCCCATTTTTGAGTTTGAAGTACCACTTCATTTTTTCGGAATAAGGGAGTTTCCCTTGCCATAACCGCAAGAAAAATGTACTTAGGTCGCCTGCAGATGTCATATTTCTATAAGTCCGTCCGCTGGGCGGGATGGTTTCTACGATCCGAGTCTGCTTAAAATAAGGATAATTGTTGTGTAGTATCTTATTCACCCGAGCGGGCCCACCAAGCAATCGAATAAAGTAGTTAGTTGATGTATTTGAGCTCCACTGAATCATTGCCGTCAGCTTGCCCTTGTTAAAATCGGTGTGTGCTTGCCTCCGGTATTTGACTTCATGGAAATAAGCAAGCATCACAAAGTTCTTAATGAGCGAGGCTGCCATCATTTGCTGATCTTCGTTGATCGACACTAATTTTTTGTTTTTTGAAATATCATAGACAATGAAGCTAGTCCGATCAGTTGATGCCAAAATTTTTCGGCTGCGCCGGCTTTTGATATAACTTTCAAAATTAGCCTCCAAAGGCGAATCGATCGTACTTCGGTATTTGCTCGGGATGTTCCGGTATGTACCCGCTGACGTGGTAAATATCGGGAGCAATAGCGCGATGCTCCAACAGATCAAAAGTATTACTAACTTCCTTATGTGTCTAAACATTCTGCTGACTTGTTCCTTTCTCTTTTGTTACCCTTAGTGAATACGAGGGAATATAATATTATAAGTGCGAGAGTATGTCAGAGTTGCAAATCATTTCGTGTTTATGACTGGTAATTCGTAGCACGCTGCCTCGCGGTCATTTCGTACAAGAAGGTAGCGACCCGCAAGTGCTGGGGTGTTCCATGTCCTACCTTTTAGTGCCGCGAAACGCGCGTGTTCTGTATGGCTTGCCGGATCCGGTTCTACGAGTACAACTTCACCTGATTCGGTGAGGACCAGCAGGACATCCGAAATTAAGAGTGTCTGTCCATGTCCATATCTACCGCGTTTCCATTGGCGTGTGCCATCGGCTGGGTTTATGCAAGCGAAGATACCGTCGTCCAGTCCGTACAGATAGCCTTTGTAATAGACAATATTAGTGAATTTTGCTTTGAGGTACATCGTTTCCCATACAACTGAAACGTTGAATTCACCGGCAGGGTTACGCGAGATCTGGTAAAGTTTGGCACCGACACCGTAGCCGGTTGAGACAAGGAGTTTGTCATCGGCGAGCGGTACCGGTTGTGCAACACATTCTGCTCTTATTGGAGACCACGGTTGCTTCCACAAAAGTTGCCCACTCAAAGGTTCATGTGCAGTGATTAATCCTTGGTTAAAGAGCACAATTTGTTCGGTCCCTACCAAGGTTGTCAGCAATGGCGAGCTATAACCGCTTTTGGTTCTGTAACCTGTCCAGACGATTTCGCCTGTTTCGCTGTGGTATGCCACTGCACCACCAGCACTAACGATAACGAGTTCACCAAGAACAAGCGGTGAGATGCTTACACCCCAAGGCGGCGTATCTGCTTCGTTTTCTTCAAAGATATTGGTCGTCCAGAGTTGTTCACCGGTCTCAAAGTCCAGACAGTTGAGAATCCCTGTTGAACCGACAGTGTAAACCCGATTTCCTGAGATCGTTGGTGTCGCTCGTGGTCCGAGTCCAGCAGGAGGGTCATTGTAGCGCGCCGCGTCTTGATGGCTCCATTTTATTTCGCCGGTGTGTAATTCATAACAGACCACTTTTTCCCAGTCGTCTTCCTGTTCTTGCGTAATTGCTGAATTGCCAACGACTGCAAAGCCTGACCAGCCTGCACCAATGGGTTGTCGCCAAACGAGTTTTGGTGGATGCGTGTCCCAATCAAGATTTAGCTTGATACCTGGCACGACACCGTTCCGATGCTGCCCGAGGAATTGTGGGTAGTCCATCGCGGACATTTCGGTGTTGGAAGTGCTACCTGAATCCTGACGGAAAGTCGCGGGTTTCTCCTGCCATCGCCATTCAAATATAGGGGTAAGATCGCCACTGAATCCTTTGAACTGGAATAGATTTGCGCTGAGAAAAACACACAAAAGGACTATGGCAACGGCAATGAACCTAATCCGCCAACGCAAACGAGAAAAACCTAATAGCCACAAGATTCCCAGGAGGGTTGTAAGGATAACAACCATGGTTGTCCAAAGGACCTTGTCTTGGCGATGGCCTGCTTCCAATATCCAGATTACCATGATGCCTGAAATGGCAAGGCTGAGGATAGCAAAGAGAGGCCACCAGCGAATCGGTTTTTGCGTCTGCGCCACTATGAGAATTCCTTTTTTCTACATGAATCGTGAAATGCAGCATAAATTTCGACGTTTTACGCTACTTCACTAACTATAATAAGGTTTTTTACAAAGATTTGTCAAGTTAAAATTGTATAAATCGGTAATCTCCAGACTCGGTAGGCGCGGTTTGATGAGGTTTAAAAAAATAATTGAGTAATTCTATTAACTGCACCATAAGCCTCAATTTAAGAAAAACATCCTCGTTCCCCAGACCGGTAGGCGCGGTTTGTAACCGCGCCGGGTTTTAGGCACAAACTTTTCATATCCCAAAATCCCTCTTGAACCCCGTAGGGTTTATTTGCTTGGGTATTTCTTCAGCATCTGTGTAGAAAACGTTGCTTTAATCTCTTAAACCCCGTAGGAGTGCCATCTGAATTACATCTAATACCATTTCTGAAATATAATATTTCATTAGGAAATTTTATGACATATTGGTATTCATACAGAAAGCGAATGTAAGAGGCGCAATGAATTGCGCGACTACAAAAGGTGTTTTTGTTAATGAAAAGTAATCATATAGAAA
>JAKZUG010000006.1:0-2501 GCA_047516705.1 Candidatus Poribacteria bacterium
CTTATATCCTTAGTTCCAATCCCTAATGTTGCAATTTCTGAAGCCGGGCGTATAGTGAGTTGAATATCTGAGATTTGTCGAGGGATACGTACCAGTCCATTCGCGAGTTGGTGTGCAGATTGAACAACACTTATGTCTTTAACACGAGAAAGGGGCCATCCTGCATCGCTTTGAACAATAGAAGCAGAAATTACATGTCCAATAACCTCATCTCCGATTTGGAGTGACTCACCGCCACTAAGTGTATCATCATTTAATTGGCGGATATTTTTAGACGTATGGATTCCTTTCGCGATTTCTAATGCTTCTAATTCTCCATGCGGACACCCCTTGAGGCACACAAACGTCCCGCGTCCAGTATTTTGGCGTTTACCTTTTTTTCCAACAACGAGACATTCTGCTATGCCGGTATCCGCTGAGAAGGCGCATTCCTCGATATCTTCATGTGCGACAGTGATGACAAGCACATCGTGATACTCCTCTGCCCACAACCTTCGTACCTTATGCCAACTATCTCCAGTAATAACTGTGACAGGCAGAACAAACGCCATTGTGCCGTTGCGTTTCAGCATTCTATCTGCCAGATCAACAAAGTCAGCACCCTCTCCAGTGTTGTTGCCCGCAAGCCGCAGCTTTTGTGCTTTACGCGATGCCCGCATTGCTGCTGCTTCCTGTTTGTCTGCGAAAACACTCTTAGGCACATTAGAGTTTCCATCTGCACCGCTCCGCGTGTATGGCGGGTTCTGGATAACAATATCAAATTCGCCATGCTTGAAAGCGTCTCTAAGGTCAGTCGTTTCAGATCCTTGTCCAGTAGCGATTTTCGTTGTATCTAATGTCAAGGGTAGCGTCCCCGATGGGTCACTAAGTAGATTGAGGGCACCGATGGCATAAAGACCATCCGCACGCTGTGTACCATAGGGCATTGTATGGATACGCGTGCCGCCGATGCGAACGTCAGGATATGTACTGGCAATGATAGAGGCAGTCAGGTGTGCAGCATTCGGTAGGATATCACACCCAACGAGATTATTCTCCATCATATATTGATGGATGGTTTCCCCTTTACCTCCAGTTTGTTCATAAAGCATAAGAAGCCGTTGATAAACACTGTTGAGAAGTGAACCGGTTCCGCAGGCAAAATCTGCAATTTTCAGTTTTTTCGGATCCTCTTTGAGTTCTGGTAACGCGAGCGCGCAAAGCAATGCCGAAGATTCGGGACGGGTATAATTTGCCTTGAGAATTTTCCGATTGTCAATGAGTTTCTGGAATACAATACCAGCGAGTTCATGTTCTTGGGCGAGTCCCATTCTCTCCAATTCGCGGGCGGTATCGCGTAGCACACTCAAAATCTCACCGACGAGTTTATCATCGGCAGCAAGCGTTTCGACGAGATTGTAGGCGACGTTGAAAATCGGGGCGTAGTTAACCTTTTGAATTTCTCGCCATGCGCGGAGGACCTCGTCTGAATCAAGTTGTCCGTAATCGGCAGTGAGTTCACTAAGAGAAGGAACGGCTTCCAAATCAGGCTTTCGTGCAAGAGAACTCTGGAACACTAACGCGTTGCTAATGATCAACATGGCCATCTGTGTCGTCTGTTCGCCGGGCTCCTGCACAAGGAGTTCGCCTATCCTTTTGCCGATATGCGGTCGGTGTTGAATTGCACTATTGACGATGACAGCAGCATTATGGATACCTTGTTCCAGCACTTCGGCGGCTCTCTCAATTTTGGTGATAGGTGTTGCACCGATACGGATAGCGGTTGCAATGTCGGAAATGTTGCCGTAGAGCCAGCCTTTTTTCGGGAATCTGAGTGGTTCCTCAAGGTTAAGCAGCGCATACGCGAAATCATTTGATGCTTCTAAATTTCCGCTGATTTCGTCGCGTGGCATTGTGCGAAATCTGTATGGAAGGCGGATCGCTATTGCACTGGTAATTTTTTCGCCTGTCGTGCGGAGGGTTTTGCCTAAGTAACGTTCGCGTGCCTGCTTTTCACCGGTCTCATTGGGACCGCGATCTTCGTCAATTTTTACCTCCACTGCCATCGGATATCGTTCAACTTTACGAATGATGGCATCAGGTTTCTTGTGATTTTCGACGAGCGGTCTTGTCGTCTGCTCATGAATGCTCCATGTGGCACTCATCGGCATTAATATTTCAACAAATAGAGTGGTGATGGTGTCTTCGCTGTTGGTGTGTTGGCGGTTCATGCAATTGCCTTGGCTCCGGTTACGACATCAATTCTGGTTTTCACCATTATAGCATGTTTGGTAAACAGATGTCAATTGAATCGAAAATTTGAACATGCCTCCCCGCTGGGGCTTTGGGAAGGGGAAATACCGTTTTTCTATAAACATGTCGCCCCGCTGGGGCTAAAAAGTGTGGGGATGCGCTTTTCTATAAACATGCTGAAGAAATACCCAAGCAAATAAACCCTCCGAGATTCAAGGGGCTTTTGAGGTATACACAGTTTATGTCTAAGACCCGGCGCGGTTGCAAAC
>JAKZUG010000007.1:0-8021 GCA_047516705.1 Candidatus Poribacteria bacterium
GTCTAACAGCAGATGTACGCCTTCAATAGCCAATGCTTTCGTCACGTAGGGTTCCCAGATGATATAGGCATACGGTTCATCTGGGTCAGCGGACTTGAGTTTCTTATAAGCATCTTTAGCACCGTTTGTCTCGACTGCCCACGAGGCCGGCAGACTTGGCAGGCTCATCTTGTTAATCATAATTCGGGCAAGTGTTTCACTCGGTGAATTTGGAGTCAGCACGATACGCGCCCGAGGATTGCTCAAACTCGGTATTTGCGGCACGCCTCGCTTATAGGCAACAATCGCATCTGCCCCTTTAGATTCATCAATCACGAGGACAATTGAACCCGGGAACTCACCGATAACGCTACCTGCCTTGAGGTAGGCATCAATTGTGAAGACCGCCATCTGAACCTTACCACTTTTCAGCGCGCGTGCCCTTCCTACGTAATCGGCTTTATCGTCAACGAACGTGAGTTTAACCCCTTGACGGTTGAGCAAATTCTGAACAGCTGGAGAACGGAGTATCGCATATCCGGGAAACGAGTCGTGTGCTACCTTGATCTTATGGGCATAACGTTGCGTGCTTGTCTCTTTAACGAGATCACCTCGGAGCCATGGTTCAACCACAAATTTATAGGCTAACCCGATTACCCCGATAATAATGAGCCAGCTCGCTACCATAATGATGGCGCGTTTTTTCTTACCAGCGTCCATAGTTGCTATTTCCTATTTCTGAGAATCAAGAAACCAATAACGGATAGTACAATCAGAATTACAACAAACCATAAGGTGCCTTGGTTTTCAGTCTCATGTAGTTGTGGTGTCGGAGATTTTCTCGGTGTTGTCGTTTGTGATGGGGTCGCCTCCACGGGCTTTACAGCGATTGCCGTGTTACTCGGCGGTGTTGTGAGCCGCTGAATCAAATCCGCAGCGATTTCCGATGAAAGCGGCGCGATGTATTCAAACGCATCTTCACCACCAACATCTGTACCGGTATCGCCGGTTTCCGCAAATATCTGCGACACCGCCGCTACCAACTCTCCCGGATTATCTGCCTTGCGGTAACTATCCACGACATTTTCCAACATGTGATCGGTCTTCATATCAACACCGATAACATCAACGCGAATCTGTCGATTGAGGATTTCGGGCGTATAGTGCTTGACTTTGTCGGTGTCCGATGCCTCACCATCCGTGACAACTAACAGTCGATAGTTTCCGTAGTTGTACTGTTTTTCCCGTTGTTCAAGGAGGCGGTTTGCACCAATTCGGATATATTTTCCTAACGGTGTATTCCCGCTCGGATGTGGTAGGTGAATGGCTGCTATCAGTTTTTGCGTGTCCTTTGGTCCCAAGGGGTACACCCATTCGTTCTGGATGTTGGCACCGCTAAACACCAGCAATCCGATCTGTGTGTCGTCTGGAACTTTTGCCAATACTTCTTGTAATGCTTCCTTCGCTGCTTCCATCTTCGATTTCGTCTGGTCGCCACTAAACTTATCCTGCATTGAACCGGAGGCATCGAGAATCACAACAATGTTATCTTTATGAATATCATCCTCAGCACTGCAAATCTGGACACTAAAAATAAGCAGACTCAGTAGGAAAATAGATCGCATGCCGGACCCGGCAGTTAGAATACATTTCATAAGAAACCTTATCTTATCGATGTCATGGAACCGTCAGCTGTTGGAAGCCATCGGGAACTGTCAGCAAAAGGTGTCGATCAACGGACATTCTTTCTGATAGTTGATGGTTGATGGCTGACTGCTATTCCCGCTAAAAATCAAAATCGGAGACTGCGACAGCTTCTGCTGAGACTTTAATCAGTGCGAATTCAACGCGTCGGTTTTCTGCTGCTTCTGCAGGGCTGGTTGGCTTGGCGATAACAGGCTCCTTAATTCCGACACCTATTGGCACAATCTGGTCTGGATCGATACGTGCGTTTTTCCGACGCGCATAGCTGATAATCGACTGTTTAACCGCCTGTCCGCGCTGCTCGGAGAGTTTCAGGGCAGCCCGCATCACTCGGTAGGGGCTCTCAAAGTTGCTGCCATCGTCAAACTTTTTTTCCTGAATCAGACGAATCAGGTTCGCAGTGTTTTCCAATCTAAAAGGTTTACCGTCCATAAAATATTTGTAGCTGCCTCGCGTACCCGTCCGCTTCAAAATACCCGTTTGAAGTCCGGTTTTAACTAACACGCTCATTGTTCGGGAAGGGTCGCTGTGTCCTTTTATCGCTATAGCAGCATTCCCGTATTTTGAAGCCAATTCAACAACCCTGTCAAATTCTTCTTGATACTTGGTATTACTAAAGGTGTCTTGGTTCGCATCAAATTGAATCGTGAACGAGATGAGCGTCTTTTCGTCTAACACAGCGTCTTCGTTGAACGACTCGATTTCTGCGCGGACAGTTTCCTTTTTGAAACGGGTCTGTTTCAATTGCGCAGGAGCCGTCACGGTTGTCGTGAGCAGATTCTTAAAGGTTGGCGAGTTAAAATTTAAATCGGAAGGGATCATCGCATATCTCTCCGTCGCAAACCCCCAGTTCACTGCCATATCCAATCCTGCTTTATTGAAGCCTTCAAATCCGGAAATGGTGTTGCTCGGATCGTTAAAGAAAGCGATGTTTCCCGGTTGCCCAACGAACGTGCAATCCGCGATTAAACCGTGTGCATCCTCCTCAAGAGTAGGCAGCACTTCTTTACCGTAGATCGTTTGCATCATCGTCAGAAGCTGCGTGTATTTTTGGGATCCGCTCGTTTCGTAAACTTTTTTGAGAGCGACAACCTCTTCGGCACCCTTCAGATAACCGGCGAAGAAACGCTCAACAAACGGTTTGTAAGCGTCGTAGAAATCCTTGCGGCAGGCGTAAACATCTGCAATAGAACGAGAGAGTGTCGCTGTACTGAGGACGACCTGTGCACCTTTGACAGTGCCTTCGGCACCGGTCCCGGTGTTCTCAGGACCGCCTGTTAATCCAATCATATCAGGGGTTATTACAAAACAACCTGCGATAGTTGCGTCATTTCGGAAGCGTTCAGCAGGTCCATTCGCACCTGTTAATTCGTCCACCCAGGCGATTTCCACCTGTGATTTTGAAAGACGGGCGGTCTTCAACATATCATAGAGCATCCCAACGTGTGGTCCACCCTTTTGGATAGCGATCTTTTTGCCTCTGAGGTCAGATATCTTCCGGATGTTGGAACGGCCAACGAAATGGTCACCTGCCGACCAGGTGATCTGACCAAAAACGACAGGTTTTGTACGGGCATCTTTTCCGACTGCTTCGCTTGCTTGGGCTATCATCCTAAAAGTGCCACGCAGGAACGGGGATTTGCCTGAAAGATAGTCACGCACCTGCTGCTGAAAGTTGTCACCCGGTACTAACTTGAGATTCATCCCGAGTTCCGCCATAATCGTACCCGGACGAGTGGTCAGCCCCCCGTTGGCATGAAAAAGTGCTGCTTCACCACCCCACGTGATATATGGCACTACCAACGGCGTTATTGCCGTTACTTCTTGAACGGTAACAGGACCAACCGCATCTGAAAACCGTTCTTGCGCATTGGCATCGAGGACAACAAAAATGAGCAGAGCCACGAGACAAAACAGCGTCCATTTTGAAAATTGCTTGCAAGCCGATCTAAAATTCCTTTTCATGATTTTCCTCTCGTTCCTTTTCAGCTATCGGTTAAGAACCGATAGACTTGTTAAATTTACCGCGTGAGGGCGTACGCAACGACATTCATCCCCTGTTCAAATGCCCACTTTCGCTGCTCTTCACCGCCGGGGCTGCACGGTCTACCTTCCCATGCACAATTCAAGTCACTCGGGCAGAAGTAGACCATCACACGGTCATTGTCCATGATTGCCTCGTCGTGATCGGAGATACCAACAATACGCTTATCACCACCAAGGTACTCATTGTGCTGGTAGAGTGTGTGATAAATCGGATGGCTCATCTCCAAGGGTTCCAACTTCTTTTCCGGAAAGACCTTGCGCAGCATCTCATAGATATATGGACGCAAACCGCCGCGGCCACCATTGAGGCGCACGTCACAATCTTCAACGTGGAGGAAGCCGCCGCGATCAAAATAATCTCGCAGCTTGCGCACCTGTTCAGTGGAAAGCCGTATCCCGCGATGGCCTGTCATATAGAGGAACGGGTACGCAAATAACCCCTCGTCATCAATATCAACATATTGAGGGTGCTCACGCACTGCAACATCAATCGTCGTACTTGCGGCGAGGACCTTGGTAAACTCCAAATCCGATTGCCAACGATAATGGTTGACGATATTTGTGTACCAATCGCCACCCGGATACTTCAGTCGGACAAACGTGAACTTCTCGCCTGTCGGATTCATTTCAGGATAATGGTGTTCGATCACCCCGTATCGCGTGCCGTAGTGGATATCTCGGCTGGCGTCGTAAGGGAGATATTCTCGGAATCCGAACTGGGCATGGGCAGGCAAAATTAGACCACCCGCCGCGATCGCGGCGGCAGCAAACCCAACGGATCCCTTCAAAAAGGAGCGTCTCGACAGTAAATCTGACTTCGGTTCCATGCCAGATATAGGTTGCTTTTTAATAGATTTGGGGGTTCTGCTGTTGTTTGTCATGGTTTTCTCCTCCTATTCCGACCTGTTTTTCGTTACTCACAGTCTATACATTTTACCATAACCGCTAGGAAATATCCACACAATTTTCTTACTTCAGGGCAATTCAGTTCTCTTACGCGGCTTCCGGAGATCGAGGTGCCATTTCCGGTGTTACGGTGCAGGATAACGTGACAGCTTAACCTGCTGTCAGAGAAACTTCTACTGCCGAGTGGCATAATTTTTAATTTGTTTCGCAAAGTCCGGACATGAATCCCCAAGATGTCCGCTGTTTTTGTCCGATGCCCGTTTTGCCACGCTAACGTTTTCAAGATAAACGTTTTTATTACCTCGTTCAACGTTAACCCGATAGGCAAGGTTAGCGTGCGGTGTCCTAGAACGTTAGAATCTTCTATAGGCGAGTGCGGTAGGTTCGCTGGGAATCTCTAAAGTTCTGCAGGCAAGTGCTGCGGTAAAATAAGCTCCCCTTTCGCAAAGAGGCATGCGCGAGTGAGGACACTTTTCAACTCTCGAATATTCCCGGGTCAGTCGTACCCTTGGAGTAACGCGAGGGCTTGTGGACTTATGCTACCCCTCTTTTGGCTTTGGAATTGGTTATTTTTCCCTAAAAAATGTTCTACCAACGCGGGAATGTCCACCCGCCGCTGACGCAACGGCGGCATAAAGATATGAAGAGGCTTTAATCGCTCATAGAGATCCGAGCGAAACGTACCGGTTTTAACCGCTTTTTCAAGGTTGCGATTGGTAGATACCACTACACGGACATCTGTATGAATTTGTGCGGTACCCCCCACACGTCTAATCTCATTTTCTTCAAGTACGCGTAATAACTTAGGGAGATCTTGTTCGTGAAGCACCAGGGTTTGCTGATGAATCTTGTCAATATCATCAGGAGGAATCAAGAACTTCTCATACCATAGGAATTTGATTGCAGCACTATCAATGAGCGTTGCCTGAAAATTGAGCAAATTGATGAGAGATTTAGTTTCCATTTAACTGGATCCAGCCCGGGAACCTATTAGCAAAAACACAAAAAGAATCATATAGATTTGCTTCATCGTGGATGTCCGTATTCTTACGATATTCTGCCTGGTGTGAACAAGCCCATTCATATAGATACAAGGTATTGATAGGGAAAACCCCAATCGTACACCGAGATTTTCTGGTTATGATGTCCTTTTGGATGCAGCCCTTAATCCTGCAAAACAACCTTGAGAGACTTCGCAGTGATGGAATCCGAGGACGTGGAATTTTCGCGCCCCCCGATAGTTAACCAATAGTGAATCTCATGATTTCCGTGTTCATGAACGGTAGACTTCAGGGCTATTTTGTTGTGATGAAAACCGCAACGCGATGAATTTATAGGAACAAACTGATCCGCGCGTCCTTGTTCATACACGCCAATCCCGGAAATCGGACAACGCATTTCAATAAGTGGGATAGGAAGCCGATGGATCAAAAACACCGTCGTTGAGGACGGGGCGTTTGAACCAACGGGATTCGGATAAAAAACATGCGTTTTATCGGACAGGAGTTTCGCATTCTCTGGGATGCCAAGCCCGCTCGGCAAGCCTAAATCCGAGATGGATTTGCCAGAGGTACCGTTAGGAGATATCCCCTGATTCTCGTTATTCTCAATCCATGCAAGAATGATTCGCGGGGAAGTACACTCTTCCGAAGACCTCGTCATGGGGTGCCTCTCTTCACGCATGAGTGCAGCACAGGCTGGCAGACATACAGATAAGGGGGCAGAATATATTAGCACGCATCCGTTTTCTACTTTCATTTTTGCAGCGTTGCTTTCAAGTATATCTGCCAATATGAATGTGGCTTTCGTTTCTGGCATATATAACCGAAAGGATGCCATCCATGCCGGATCGCCTGCTGTCGTGAGTCTAAAACGAAAGAAGTCTTCCCAGCATCCAACGCGACAGGCTTTAAACCAATTATTAATGATTTTGACACACTTTTCCTGATTTACAGGAAGGATATCATAGGGGATGTCAGGTTTACGGACCTGTTCATCTTCATGAACATCCACATGTGCCTTCATGAAGCGGCACTCCGTTCCGGTAATAAGTGCAGCACAGGCTCGCAAGCACACAGACAAGGCATTCGTATCTACCCGGACACGTCCATTTTTTACTTGCACCTCCACCCCATCGTTTGGGTTTAGCGATGTTGCCAATATGGATTTTGCTTCCGTTTCAGTGGTGTATAACTGAAAAGAGGCGCGCCATCCTGGATTGTCTGTTGTCCTGAGATGAAAGTCATAGTAATGCCATTGCTGGCAACGGGCATAAAACCAGTCATCAATAGTGATGACTGATTCGTCCTGACTTTCTGTACCGTTAACGCTCTGATTTGGTATAGTGCTATACATTGTACATTCCTTATGTGTCAATGTGCTGTGTCTGTGAAACGCCTCTCCGCGCTTTTCAGACACAGGTTGATGTTAGCATCTTGGCGGTTTCTTCGACACAACGCCATCAAAATCACCGAGCGCGTGGTGCTATACACCCGTGCACTGAGGATGAGTTCTGTAAACATTCAAAAGCGGTTCAGCAAACGCTTGAAGAAATCCCATCTGTTTTCCAAAGCAGGACAATGAGGGTAGGGAGGTAGCCCGGCTAAACTTCTCCGATACACGCTCAAAAAACCCTAAATTTACGATAATCACTATGGGTCTACACATTTGTGATAATTATTCTTATTCCAGTTACATGTGCAGTCTGGGTACGACTTTTGATTCGCCTGAAAATACCAATAGTGTATATGATGCTGTGCCGGATGTATACAGTCGGCGTGACTGTGCGTCGTGTCAAGTCTACTGAACAACCCCGCAGGTCTACCAGCAGGTCTATCCTCATCTTTACAAGGAGGACACGTACCAGAACTACTTGTTACCTCTCTCATCGGCGAAAACTTAAAAGTTTGCACAGATGAGGAGTTTTGGGAAATCAGGAGTGGATGTTCCGCATCATCCGCTACTTCAATCTTGGGGTAATCACTATAATATGCTTGGCTGCCAAAATACATACCGCCGACTATGAGCAAAGCGAGTAAAACCAGGCTGACTCATTTACAGAACACTAAGATTTTCATTTTTCACTCCTTATAATATGTACTAAGTTTTGGACAATTTTTGAGAATCTTTAGGTGGTAAGCTGGATTGAAAAATGCCTTAGCACCTGTTGAAACCCAACATCTTTTTTATACACCTGTCGCCCCGCTGGGCTTACCGGTGGTGGAGACAGTATTTCTACACACCTGTCGCCCCGCTGGGGCTGCGTTTTCTGTTTTTGAAACGTCTTTTTCAGCGAGTTGACTCAACATAACAAAAACGCAGAATATTAGACAGGCTTCGAGTGAGAGTATGCCCTTACTGTTGATAAACTGTTAGGGACACCATTC
>JAKZUG010000008.1:0-4902 GCA_047516705.1 Candidatus Poribacteria bacterium
TTTACTATAAAAAGCAAACATCTACCATCGCGTCTAAATTTGCGTAAGTCCTGTTCCAATAACAGAATAGGTAAGTGCATATCCAACGATATCGACTTCAGTGAGCATTAAGTGGGTCGCCTCATGGGTTTTTAAGAATTGGAGTGCTTCCTTTTCTGACTGTCCACAGAAGAGGTATCGGTAATAGAGATGTATCCAATGCTGTAGGAACGTGTCCGTGCCCACAATCGTTTTGACACCGCCAAGGACGTTGAGTTGGCCCCCGTGTATCCAGTCGCAGGCGACGACAGCTGTGTTTGGAAGTTGTACTTTCATCCATTGAAAGGTTTCAGCAAAGTAGCTGTGTAAGGGTTTGCTTCTGCGTGCATGTGTCGCATGCCGGATATCCTGTGCGTATCCGAATGGAGAAGGGAGGTATATCAGAAGTACAAGCATTGCGATAGCCGTGCTGGTTTTCAGGATGGGCTGTGGTATCTGTAATCTGAGTTTTTTGCTGAGTGTCACGTTACAGAGTTTCACGCTACAGAATTGTATGAGTTCCGCGGTAAAGAGAGCGATGACGGGGCTGGTAAAGACGGAATATCGTACTGCATCCCGCGAGAGGGCTGTCCAAATCAGCAACCATGAGATGGCGGCAACAGAAACCAGTTCGTTTTTCGGATGGAAGTCAAGCCCCCAAGCCAGAAGCATGAATGCCATCGCAGTGGCAGCGATAGCAATTAAAAAAAGGAGATTGTTGTTCTGTGCCCCCCACAATTGCTCTAGGATTTCGCGAAAAAAGGTGGTTAATGTAAAAAGCGTCAAAGGCATGACAAGCAGGGCACCCTGATTTTTCCACAGGCGCATGGATGCAATCATGACACCCATGAGGCTCCAGACAAAGATATATCCGTAACTCATCAACCAGTAGTGTGAACCTATGTTTAAGAGTTCACCGACGCTTTGCATGACGGCATTTTGGCTCAGTGGTACGGTTGTCTCTGCGAAGGTGTTTCGTTGTATCAAAACATAACCGATTGTGAGTGCAACGGTTGCCAACGTCAATCCGAGTGCGAGGGTGCGTGCATGCGGTCGGAGTTTTTCTATTTTGGAGAGGAGAAGTTGTCGGAGTGCGCGTATGCCTAAAAATACAACGGGTGGCACCATCACAAAAGCGAAAAGGTGTTCCGCAAAACCGTAGCCGTTCCGATAGGCGGGTGAGGCGAGGTAGAGTGTCGGAACAAAGCAGCACACCCATAGGGCATAAAGCCCTAACCTGTCCTCTGTTTCGGATCTGAGAAACTGCCAGAGTTCCACAACAATGATGACGCTCAAGAACACACCAAAACCCTCCCAAGACAGCCCCCCGAGAAAGACGGTCAAACCGCTGAGGAGTGTCCAGAAAAGGCATTTGCGTGATGTTTTAGCTTGCCGCGCGGCGAGATACGTCACGACGGCGAGGAGACCGAGCATCAGACACCAAGCATCTCTGTCGCCGAATCCCAGCAGTGCTTCGGTTGATGGCACCCGGGAGAGTTGCCATCAGCACACCCACAAGACACGCAGAGAGTATCCCGAAAGTGCACGAGAAAGAGAGCCAGAGCGCGCCGAGGCCTATACAAAAGCAGATAACAGGCATATAGCGGGTAACGTCATAAAGGGTAACGTCATAAAGTGTGACGCTGGGAAACAGCAACGCCACGGCTTTGTGGGTGTATGCGAGGGCATAACTATAGAGGTTGAGGAGTTGCCCGTTATCTCTACCGAGGGGCAGCCACCGGTGCATATCGCGGGCGGGTAATGTGCCGTGTTCCGCAATTGTTTGTGCCTGCCAGTAATGGAAATAGGCATCTGTTCCGGTGAACTGTCCTTCTGGTATCGTGCCTACACTCTGGATGCGAATCCAGAAGGCAACACATAGAATCGCACAGAGGAGAAAGGATTTGAGTAGCGTTGAGCGGTTGAACATTGTCGCGAGAGATCACTCCTCATCTTCGGTGGGAACGGAATTTTGATTTTGATCATGAGCATCGGCAGCAGCTCCCTCCGATTTTGATTTTTCTTTTGGTGGGATGACGGCTTTCCCGCCAGGTAGTCGCCAATCATTTATGATTCGAGTGCCATCTGGCAGCGTTCTAACGTTGTAGTAGCCACTGGCCCCCCGGTGATAATAATGTGAAGTGCCCCCAGTGTACCTCAATATAGGTGTATCAGCGGGAAATCCCAAGGCTTCATGTCGTTTCTTGGTGCCTTTCAGGGTTTTCAATATCTCCTCTGTTGCCGCATAAGGATAGAGGTAGAGGTCTGCGGTATAAAGTGCTATTGCCTCATCAACAGTGAGCGGGGTCCCGCTATGCAACTTTTGATAATATCTTATGTAGGTGCGGACCTCTGGAATATCCCCATACTTCTTGATGAGGGGATTGTGCGGACTCGGATTATTTGGGTCATCCGTGAGAGGGTTAACGAGGACAAAAGGTTCTTTTGTGCTTTGGGCAGGCGCGTTGATGCTTCTCGCGCTGCAGCCGGATAGCACGGTGATAAGTATAAAAAATCCGAGTAAAGTGTTCAAAGTTTTCATGGCTTTACCTTACGATTTTCGTGCTTCTTGGATACTTGGAGGCTCTTCTCTCCAAGAGAATCTCAAGCGTTTTCTTCGTTTCTGGATGCGGCCAGAGATAATACTGGGCAGTCGTATAAGCGATGCGTTCATCCCAGTTAATCGGTTCCTTCTTGTACATTTTTCGTTTTATTTCCATAAATGTATGAACTTCCGGGATGTCGCCAAACCGTTGAACTAACCCCTTCAGTAGCATATCTGCAAGTTCATCTGGATCCATATCTTCGGGTTTTAAGAGTTTTCGTGCAAACGGACTTCGGGTGAATTTATGTTCGTGTGCGCCATCGGTTTGCCACGTCTCGCCGGTTTGTTCCCCAGCTCCAGTGTGCCCCTCCGCATTAACAGACTGGGCATCATCTTCAGCCGTCGGTTCTGTGGAGACCGAGTTTTCTATGATAATCGTTTCGGATTCAAACGCACCAGTATTTGAGTCCGTTGTCGGTGCGGGGTGCTCATGGGGATGTGGATGCGAATGCGGATGTGCGTCAACAGTTTGTTGTTCTACACTTGGCGATTTGAGCAAGCTGTCGGTAAATCTCTTATTCTCCCATTCCGTGTAGACAAAAATGCCACAAGCAACGGCGATAGAAAGGATAGCCCCTATCATCAATCTTTTCATTTGACTTCTCCTCTGAACATTGATGCAGGAGGGAAGACCCTCCGGCATCAATGGAAAAATTAAATGCACTTAGCACTCACTACAACTTGAACGGCTAAGGATTGCTTCCGGAAAGCAAACAGAAGTGGTCCGTCGTTTTACGTCCGTTGGCAATCCTCTTGTTCTGATATAAGGTGCTAACCTAAAAGTTGCCAAAACAGGTGTGTTTATGCTAAATTAGGTTAGTACTGTCATACGCTATCTATGGCAGGGTTCTCCGCGTCGCTCGGTGGTGACACACCGGCGGCGCACCTCTAAAACGTTTGGAGGCTGCCATTCACAAAAACATTTATGACAACAACAGGAGACGTGCATAAAAATAGCACGGTCCAGCGTTATTGTCAAACGAAAAAAGTCGCATCGCGAGAGACCACGTTTGTTGGAGCAGTCCGCGATGCAACGCCAAAAACCCGCGACGCGATGCTTCGTGTAAGACGAAGACAACACGCGGGCACAAAAGGTCTTTACGGTTCGCGTTAAAAGGCAAACTGTATGAACCTTGTGAAGTAAAATACTTAACGTAGGGGAGGGGTAAATTGAGCGATGTTAACCGAAGAAATAAGCGGAGCCAGTGGACAGCACACGCGCAGGTGGTGCACATCTGGCATTAGCATTTTTGGCACTATGGTGTTGATAGGTCGGTTCATCATCTGCAATTTCCCGCTGTGAAATGTGATTGTCCAAAGCATGGTGGCACTGTTTTCAGTTTTGCCATTTTGCTGAGGAAAATTATATCACATATCACAAAAAATTCTTTGTCAAGTTAAAATTCAAGAAAATCGAGTTTCAAATTTTGAGGGTATTTGCCTTGGAAACCGTAGGAACGAGGTCACCTCGCCCAGACGATAAATGGACCCTAAAATTAAAGATTGACAAAGTACCCGTTCATTATAAGTGTCCGGTTTCACTGAGTTTTCACTAATTTTGCGGATTCGTTTTGGGCGATGTGCTTAGAGTTTTCAAGTGCTCGATTTCGGCTCGGAGTCGTGCTAATTCTGCTTCCGCGCGCTGTCGCGCCTCTGTTTCTTGCTGTGCGGCTATTTCGGCGTTTCGTCTGGCAACGGCTGCCTGTTCAGCGCGCGCAGCTGCCGCCTTAGCGGGGGTCTCTAACCATCGCTCCGAGATCGGATTATAAAACCCGAGTTCTGTGTCCCGTAAACGCAACGTTAAACCTAAAGTTGTCGATGGAACACTTCCATCCGAGGCTGTTGGAATAGCAACATAGTCCCGACCAACAAGCCTAAATCCTATCAAGGGCGATGGAAGATACCGCCGCTCGGCATCATAGAGGAAGTATTCCCGAATACCGATTTCCGCATACAATGTTTTCTTCTCCCGCAAATCGTTACGATACGTATTTCCGCTAGAAAACTCCAACACAAAATCCGGTGGACTACCTTCCTCCCAAATGCGATAGATACGCCTCTCTTTCCTAACAACTCCGAAAGTAACAAATACATCCGGCGAAATCGATTTACGAGGATGCCCCTCCACGTAATACATCATCATATTGCCCGAAACACAGATATCGGGTACATCTTTGAAATGCTCCATGAGTGTTTGAAGTGCGTCTATAAGTGCATCGCGATGGCGTTCTGTTTCTGCCATAGGTTTTCCATCCGATTCAGGATAGTAGATATCCGTT
>JAKZUG010000009.1:0-7724 GCA_047516705.1 Candidatus Poribacteria bacterium
GCTACATGTCTACGGACAGAAGGGCGGTTCGTTAGGGCAACACTACTCCCACGAACTCAACCTGACGTGGTGGTGGATGGGATGTCCAAAGCCGGAATGGGCGTTTGCCGCGAAGCATGTGCTTTACCCGCAATATGACGGGACTGAAGGCGCAGCGGAGGACTATTTCACCGGTCTCCTCGGATGCGAAGGTGGAAAAACGATTCAGATCGACTGCTCTCGAATGAGCCATTCAGATTCCGCGAGCGTGGTAGAACTTTACGGCACTATAGGTGCAATCACAAACGGCGGTATAGCCCGATTCAAGGATGGCGAGTTTATCCGAGAAGCTATTGACGCACCGCTCGAAATCGACCACGGTGAACTCCCGGAAGAGGTGCATGTCTTCTACTACGAACTCAATCACTTCGCCATGGCGATCGCGGGTGAGGTAGCACCCGATGTCTCTGCACCAGATGCCTATACCTTCATGCAGATCTTGGATGCGCTCTACGACAGTGCAAAAAGTGGCGAGAAAGTTTATATCTCCTCGTAGGAACAATTTTAGAAATCAGGGAATTATTAAACTGGAAAAACGCCACTGTGCTGGAGTTTGCCGTGAATTAGCCTATAGCACTCATCTACGAAATCTACTGTTTCTTTAAATACGCTGTTGCAAAAGGTAGTTAGTTCAGTGTTCTCACGACGGATACTAGCGGGGAAAAATGTAGGATTGAAATGTAACTTGAAGATTAAACCCTCCAGGGGACCTGAGAGGTCAAAAATAGTTGGAAAATCCACCAAATCGTTTATGTGATCATGCGTCAATTGATTCCTGATTTGCTTCGCGATATTGAAAGAAAAACCTACTTGGTCCGGATTTCCCCTCCGGCTCACCAGATGAAAATTGCGTAAATGCCGGGTCAGAAGGCCATTTGGTATTTTGTTTTCTAACTCTTGACGTATTTTGGAACCGTCACGATCATTTTTAAGCAGACCGTAAACGATGTTGATGATTTTTGCCACACAATCGTCGGAGCCAACGATATTGGAAAAGAAACCGTGCAGAACGATAAAAACAACCAACGGAAAAGTGTCAGGGTTCAACAGGTTAATTTGAACATGGAGGTCGCTATCCGAAAAGTCAATTAACGATTTTTGTTCTGTGGATAGAGAGAATTTGCTTACGATATAGGGGGCATAGTCCACACTCTCCATCAGATCCAGATAAAACCTTGCCGCGTTGAGTCGTTGATGGGTTGTTGGAATTAACTTTTGAATTTTGGTCTCGGCATCTTGAGCAGTTAACCCTATAATGCTTTGGATTTTCCCGCTTGTAGCTAGGTCCTCAATTTTTTGAAGGAGACTGTTTTCGTGCGTTAGTTTTACCATTCTTCCCCTTCAAGAAACTCTTCATCTTCCTGTAATTGTTTTTCGATATCTTGTTCTGTCATTTTTATGAGATCTTCGGCAAATTGCGCAACAATCAGTGACTGTGTTCCGCCTTGCAGTGCTTTAAGGTCTTTGATACGTCTCGCAAGATGTGGTGCTGGCTCACCGAGGTTTCTTGAGTAAACTCCCGAATACAGCGCAGCTACTATTTCACCTTGTACCTGTTCGTCTCCTTCGCTTTTTATGAGAACCGACTCGGCAAGGGAATAAAAGACTGCGTCCGTGTCGAATCCCCTCATCAGATAAGCAGCCTCTCTCATCAGTTCTAAATCTTCTGAGTCTATCCACTCCTCAAAGAGTTTTCGGATTGCGGAATTAATTTTGATCTCATCACTGCGCGGGTTGTTCCCACTGAGCATAGATGTGAGTAATTTAGGTGCCTCAAATCTCAGGAGGTTTGAGGACGTAAGTACCCAATCTCTCACTCGTTTCAGAGCTGCCAGAGCGTTTTGATCATTCCAGTCCACCTTTTCAAACAGATAATGTGGACGATGCGGGACCGCGTCAAATTTCAACAACTCAGATGGGCGATCCGAAAATGAATCGTAGCGGTTAGATTCATTTTCTTTATACGCAATTCGCTTCTCAAAAAACTCAATTACCCATATCGGATCGTGCGTGAAGATCACGCGAAGTGCTTGTTCAGCGTCATAATCAAGTTGCTCTAAACGAACACAATTAAGCATCACCTGCTTGTATTTTTCCAAGTGGTTTTGTGGAGTAAGTTCTTTGCTATTAAGAGCGTGGACGACTTGCCTTGTAACCATAGGTGATTCATCACTTGATAGTCTTTCCAAAATCTCAAGGGCGATTTTTGCGTCTATGGTATAGAAATTCTGAAGACTTTCGGTTATATATCTCCGCAAGAGTTCATCTGGCGTTTCAGATAATTGTGCTAAGATTTGCACATCCTCTTGATCAAAGAATTGTCTATCGTTGCCCCAGTAACTTTTGGCAATGATGCGTTTAGCAAAGATGATGTTCCGACTCAAGAGATGGTAAGTCACCTCGCGCGCTATATCTTTATTGGACAGTCTAATCCCGCGGAGTAATCCTGAGGCACAATGCGATTCTTCTGTTTGCCAAGCAACGATGTCATCCAATAAATCAGAGCCGTAGGAGGGGTCAAGTTCACCGATAGACTGAAGCAGCGATGTCGCAGTTCCCGGATCCCACCCTTTTTCCGCCCAGATGCTATCTCTGGTACTGCGATACTTCTTGTCTCTTTCGGCAATCTGTATACATTCTTGCACTAATTTTGAGAGTCCCGTGGGTGTGTATTTTTTGAGATATTTTTCTAAGAACGCTTGGGTTTGTTCAGGGTTTTCACTCAGGTCCCAATCACGGAATTTTCCAGTAAATTGACGATAAAAGTAGTACCTCTCATAATTTTCATGTTCGCGAAATTTAACAAGTAATTCCGCTGCTCTCTCTTTTGGAAAACCCTCTAAATATGTGTTTTCTGCACATCCTTGGAGACACCCATCTATTGCATTGAGAACAGTAAAATCGGTCTCTTTTGAGGTTTGATCGGCTAATATGTTGAATAGTCGTTCCCGTTCTTTCTGTAATAAAGCCTGCTCATCTTCTGCGATTCCCTGCCGAAATGGGCTTTCCAAAGGATTTATCGCTCGTCTGATAGAACCTATTGCTTCCGTTCTGATGATACTATGTTGAGACGTTCTTAGGCAATACTCAATTAAGTCAATCGCCTTTGCTCTAAGGCGGGTTAATTCAGGTGTATATTTTAAATGATGCCACCCAAACTTTAAGGAGCCTCCTTCACTGACGGTTTCACTGAAATCCAGCACAAGCAGTGTATCAAGAGCGTTGAGTAATGCCAAACTTAGTTCCGGCTTATCTTCTGTTTTCCACACCTCAAACACTTCAAGGACTTTCATTTGAAATGCGCTGGGTTTGTTCGTTTGGAAACCTGCCATCTTTTTCAACAATTCTTGCGGTGAGTCATAATTGGGGAGCTCCAAATCATCCATCAGAAGAAGTGTCCCTACTATTTCCAGCGTCTTCATGAATCCAGAGAGTGTATTGACTGTTTTTTGCACTTCTTTGGCAATTTTCCTTACCAAGTCTTGATGGGTCCGCTTAGATGTCCATCCTGTATAGTGGGTCAAAGTATCTTCGCTGTTTGGGTTATTGAGAATAATATTAAAAATTTCAGTGGCATCATCTGGGCGAAAGTAATTGATACCCTCCATCTGGTCTAAGATCTGCTCTCGAAGGGCATTATCGCCTTCACGTGCTTGATCTTTAAGAGAAGCAACATGTGCCTCAAGAAGAGTACCCTCACCTGTGATGGCTTCTATCTGTCCCAGATTTCTAATGACGTTGACAGGGAGGATCGGTAGAAATTCCTTCAATAAGTTTTCATGGAACGAGGACGGTCTTTTGCTAATGGGAAAACATACCTTATGTAAGATGTAATCGCCGAGTTGAGCGGGAAAAACCCGCTGTTTGGCCCCATATTGAAAAAGTAAACCGTATTGTATCAAATCTGATCGGTACTGTTCTATCTTATAAGGTTCTGTTTTTAGAACCTCTGCCAATTTATCGCGTATTCGGCTATTTTCAGGATCATCAGTGCTAATTGGACCAATGCCACTGAGCCAATCCAGCAATTCTCGGTGTCGCTTGTCAGGTTCTGGCAGATGTGTACTGAATATGTCACTTAGGTAGGATTTAAACGCAAGTTCAATCAATTCGTCTTTTGTTAAGTTTCTCAGCTCGACTCCCCTATTGAGTAGATCTATCACCATGACAGCAATTAACGGCGTATCCCGCCCAATCTGTGTTAACCCAGCCAAGAGGGACCCGTCGGGTATTTGTGCATAAGCGCGGATAAATTCCTTAGTTTTCTCCAATGAAAGTTTCGCTATTTTGAGTTCTTCAATAGCACCATCTGGTAAGGCAGCTAAGAAACTACCCTTCAAAGCGGATTTAAACGGCTTCCGTGTTATGAGGACGGCTTTCGATCCGCTGTATCCGGGGCTATTCAACAGTATTCTGATGCCCCCAAGATGGTCAATAAAATCATGTGCATCATCTATAAAAAAGATGTACTTCTTGTTTGGCGGAATGTCCGCCAGGGCATTTTCAAAACTGTCACCAGCCATTTGAACAAAGAGTGGTTCATAATCCGTGTGATCGCGTTCGATTACCTTTGCAAACTCAATAGCGAGCTTGGTTTTTCCAATGCCCCCGCTACCGTATACCATGAGTAGCCTTTTTTCTGGGTCTTGAACAAAGGTTTGAAATTGACGTATCTCATCCTCACGTCCGAAGGTTTCATAGTCGTATCTTAAAAGTCTATTTTGTCCTGCAATTTGATTTTGGAACATATCTTGCCAAGGAAGGAACACAGGTAGATGGAGATCTCGGAATGAATTTAAGAGGTATGGAAACTCATCAGTCATTGTGATGAGGTCTTCTGCATCCCAACAGATTAACGAAAAGGCATATCCTCTCTCGTTTTTAATGTCCTCAATTTTACGCTTGTTTCCTGCAGTAAGCAAGGTGTTAGTCATGAGGACGTAGTAGTCACACTGCAACGCATTGGCCTTATCAAGTTCGCCTTTTTTACGTTTGCCACCTTTCATTTTGGAAATAAGTTGACTACGAGCCCGCCCCTTATCCGTTGTTGGGTCAAAGAATTTGTACTGGAAGATCCAGGTGCCACCCCTTCCTTTATAAACGCCGGTATGGTCTGCATCAATTCCGCCATCGCGCCCTCGTGCTCCGTAAACTTTTACGAAGGGAGATACTTCCTTTTTCAGGAACAGATTGCAAAATCGATTGAAGTCTTCCTCTGATTTTATATAGTCTGACAATACTTTTTTCATTGTAGTTTACCATGAATGCTAACAAGAATCGCACGGTGGAATAGACATATCTTCTCGAAAATCAGTTTGGCGCATCAACAGGACTTCATAACAACATATTAGCATATTTCAAGACAAAAGTCAAATCGTTTTGCTAATGAAGTTTAAGGATTTAATAACGTTTGACAAAAACACGCCCTTCTGATAACCTAATGGCAAAACTGATGATAGATACCACTAATAGGGAGACAGTTCCATGTATAAAACTGCGATGTTAGGGTGCGGGGGCCGCGCTCGCGGGCACGCAGATGCTTATCGCTTCGTCAAGCGCGGTAAACTCGCTGTAATCTGCGATATGAATGAAGAATTGCTCAACAAATTCGGGGATGACTTCGGTATCTCATCACGCTACACCGACTTGGACGAGATGCTTGAAAAAGAGAAACCGGATGTCCTTCACATCGTCACGACACCTGTGATTCCGAGTAGTGAGGAACGTATCCGTTATCCGTTGATGAAACAGGTATCCGACCACGGCGTTCCCGCGGCGATTGTAGAAAAACCGATCGCTATTGAAGGCGAGGATTGGAAGCAGATTGCAGGGTTAGCGGAAGAGACGAAAACGAAATTTGTCGTTAATACACAACTCAACTTTCACCCGAAAAATCTGGAGTTAAAAAAAGATGTCGTGGAAGGACGTATCGGCGAGATTAAGTTTATTGATGCCAGTGCGCGTAGTAGACCTGCCGAGCAGGGAGCACATATGCTACAGTTGGTGTCCTCATACATTGACAACTCACGTCCCGTGCGGATTCTTGGGCAAATCGCTGGAAGCGAAAATTTAAATTCTGATTCGCATCCCTCTCCGCTGCATGCAGCCGGGCATGTTTTGTATGAGAACGGTGTCCACGTCTCTGTCGCATTTGGAACAGAGATGGCACAAAAAGCATCCGAGGATCCGGGTATCTACGGTCACAAACGTGTCTTTGTTGTTGGGACGAAGGGTTTTGTGCACTGGCGTTTCAGCAGTTGGGAACGCGCAACGCTGGAGGGTGGCTATGAGGCCGGTCCGCTGAACTATGGAGAACAAGATGTCGTCGCGCAGGGTAATTTCACCGAAGCCGTTTTTGATTGGTTAGATGATGAGAACAAAGTGCATCCGACGCATCTCAAGCAGTCGCTCGCAGAGTTTAACCTCATCTTAGGAATGTACTACAGCGGAATAACAAACGAGATTATTGAACTCCCATTTGAACCGCCCGATGGACTGATAGACTTACTTCGAGAGAAGTTGTAATTTGAAATGAATCTGTGTTGTGGGGCGAAATTTCCATGCCTTGCCCCGCTTATGTTCTGGTGCGCTGCTGGCGTGCTATTGTCAATATTAGAGGAGACACTTCATGTATAAAACTGCGATGTTAGGGTGCGGTGGTCGCGCCCGCGCACACGCAAGTGCCTACCGTTTCGTCAAAAGCGGTAAACTCGCTGCAATCTGCGATATGAATGAAGAATTACTCAACAAATTCGGAGACGATTTCGATATCTCATCACGATACTCCGATTTGGACGAGATGCTTGAAAAAGAGAAGCCGGATGTCCTCCACATTGTCACGGCACCAGTGCTTCGGGGTAGCAACGAACGTATTCGGTATCCGTTGATGAAACAAGCGTCAGATGCAGGTGTTCCAGCGGCGATTGTGGAAAAGCCGATTGCCGTTGAAAGTGAGGATTGGAAGCAGATTGCGGGGTTAGCAGAAGAGACACAAACGAAATTTGTCGTCAATACGCAGCTCAACTTCCACCCGAAAAATCTGGAGTTAAAAAAAGATGTCGCGGAAGGGCGTATCGGCGAGATTAAGTTCATTGATGCGAGCGCGCGTAGTACACCCGTTGACCAAGGTCCGCACGTGCTGCAGTTGGTTTCTTCTTATATTGACAACTCGCGTCCAGTGCGTGTGCTCGGACAGATCTCTGGAAGAGAGCAGTTAGATTCCGCACAACCGTCTCCGATGCATGCAGCTGGGCATGTTTTATATGAGAACGGTCTCCATGTCTCTGTCGCGTTCGGGACAGGTATGGGGACGATGGCATCCGATAACCAAGGTGTGTATAGCCACAAACGTGTCTTTGTTGTTGGGACGAAGGGCTTCGTGCATTGGCGTTTCAGCAGTTGGGAACGCGCAACGCCAGAAGGCGGCTACGAAGGTGGTCCACTCAACTATGGCGAGCAAGATACCGTCGCGCAGGGTAACCTCACCGAAGCCGTCTTTGATTGGTTAGATGATGAGAGCAATGTGCATCCGACGCATCTCAAGCAGTCGCTCGCAGAGTTTAACCTCATTTTAGGGCTGTACTACAGCGGTATAACAAACGAGATTATTGACCTCCCATTTGAACCGCCCGATGGCTTAATGGATTCACTTCGGGAGAAGTTGTAATTTTATTGTGTGGCGAGGT
>JAKZUG010000010.1:0-3219 GCA_047516705.1 Candidatus Poribacteria bacterium
ATATCGGTTTCCGCCGTATTCTCCGGATCTCAACCCGATTGAACAGGATTTTGCCAATATTAAGAGACATTGGGAATACAACAATCATCGACCCCTTGAAGATATTATAAAAATGTATAAGTAATTACAAAACACACTATAGTTATCAGCGGGTAGTAAGGGTCGCGACCGGGAGGTCGCTCCTACAGTAAGAGTTTGCATACGAAAGATCGAAATTATCGGAGAACTGAATGCCTCTGAAGTGAGACACATCACCTCTTGCAAACTTACCTAAAACACTGTATAATAGACGCAAATTTGGGCTGAGGTGCTATTCCAGTGAGCGACGTTCCGAAAACACATCCCCGGTATCTCTCATTGACACTGCGAGACAAGATCGTTGAAGGCGTGGAGCAAGGGATAACCTCTATCCACGGACTCATCGCGCATGGACGTGGGGAGGCTTTTGATTACCTCATCGGGGAGGCGACACAACCGTTTGCGATCGAAGCGATACATGCCGCCGCGGCGATACTCCTTTCAGCAGAACACCCCGTCATCTCTGTCAACGGGAACGTCGCGGCGTTGGCACCGGACGCGCTTATTGAATTGGGGCGGGTGCTGAACGCGCCACTTGAGGTAAATATTTTTCATACGGAATCAGGACGAGAAGAAAGAATCCGAGAACACCTGCTGAAGCATAAGACGAGGTTTCTAACCTCGCCATCGGCGGAAGAGGGGGTGGGAAAAGGTGCAGAAAGTATGCCGGGTGTGCTGATACCTACAACCGAGGCGCAACTCTCTTATATCGACTCCAACCGGAAATTTGTGCATCCAGATGGCATCTTTAAAGCGGATGTCGTCTTTGTACCGCTTGAGGATGGCGACCGGTGTGAGGCACTTCAAAAGATGGGCAAAGATGTCGTGACCGTCGATCTGAACCCGATGTCACGGACAGCAAAACAGGCGAGTATCACGATCGTGGATAACGTTGTGCGTGCGTTGCCGCTGTTATGTGAAGAAATTCGGAGACTCTCAGTACCCGATATGGAAGTACCCACGCTCAAGGACTATCGCAACGAAGCGGTGTTACAAAAGGCGTTACAGCACATCAGCAGGAGCGGGAATGGCTAACCGAAACGAGAAACGGAACCTCGTCAAACCGCATATTCTGCTGATTGGGTTGGTGCTCGTTGCCTTTAATAGCTACTGGTGCCTGATGGGAACGGAGGTGTGGCACTCAACGCAGCTGACGATCGCCTCGTTGTTCTTTAATGCGGTTTTCACCCTCCTCGTCTTCGTACTTGCCAACCTATTGCTCCAAAGATTTATGCCGCGTCTGGCGATGTCGCAAGCCGACCTGCAGACCATCTATGTCATGGTCGTGATGGTAACGACTATCAGCGGACATACCATGATGGGGTACCTTATCCCCGTCCTCGCACACACCTTCCAGTTCGCATCGCCAGAAAACGAATGGATACCGCTTTTTGGACACCACATCCCGTCGTGGATCGCCGTCAAAAGCCCACGTATCTTGGACGGGTTCTATAACGGAGATTCTACACTCTACACCTCTGCCACGCTAAACGCATGGATACCGCCAGTGCTCTCTTGGTCGAGTTTTGTCATTGCGCTCTGGCTGGCGCTGCTGTCGGTAACGGTCTTTCTCCGTAAGCAGTGGACCGAAAATGAACGCCTGAACTACCCGATCGTCCAACTCCCGTTGGCATTGACGAGCAATCCGAAACGCTTCTTTACTTCCCCGTGGATGTGGCTCGGCTTCGCTCTTGCAGGTGGCGCAGAATTGTTGAACGGCTTGAACTACCTGTTTCCCGATATACGCGCGCTACCGATCAAAGGTAAAACAATCGGGCAATTCAGCTCAAAGCCGTGGAGCGCGATGGGACCGATTCATATCTCCTTCTACCCCTTCAGTGTCGGGCTGATGTTCTTCACGCCGCTGGATCTCTCGTTTTCATGCTGGTTTTTCTGGCTTCTCAGTCGTATCCAACTGATTGTAACGGATGCATTCGGGGCGCGGAATATCTATCATCTTGAACAGCAGACGGGGGCGTGGATAGCGTTCGGGTGTATTCCGTTGTGGGTCGGACGACGACACTATGGACGCATCATACGGAAGGTTTTTGGCATCGCACAACGCCACGGTGAAGCCGCGCCTGACGATTCGGGTGAACCGATGCGCTATCGAGCTGCAGCAGGGTTGTTCACTGTCGGGATACTATTTCTCTTCTTCTTCTGTTATCAGATGGGGATGACGATCTGGGGGATTGGGCTCTTCTTTCTGTTCTACTTTCCACTGATTATCGGCATCACACGCATCCGCGCCGAGATTGGACCACCTTTGCATCAGCTCATCTTTGTCGATCCGGGACGGACGATGGTGCTTGCACTCGGAACACGCCGACTCGGCGCAGGCAACTTGACAGGGTTAACGTTCCTCTATCCGTTTGTCCGATGTTTCCGAGCACATCCGACACCGAGTGAGTTGGAGGCGTTCCGCTTAGCAGAACGGAGCCGCATCGGATACCGACAACTCCTCATCGGGATGATCTTGGCGATTGTGTTCGGTATCCTGATAACGTTCTGGGCATACCTACACGTCCTCTACGATATGGGTGCGGGAAGTAAGGCGCGCGGTTGGATTGTCTATATGGGGTGGGAGACGTTCAACCGTCTGCAAACGTGGCTTGTCAGTCCACGGGAGACGAGCGGACCGGAACTCGGTGTTATCGGTAGCAGTTTCCTGTTTACGATATTCCTGATGATCATGAAGATCCGGTTTCTGTGGTGGCCCCTGCATCCGGGTGGCTATGTGCTTGTGAGCGGAACAGGGATGGGTGGCTTGTGGTTTCCGATCTTCCTCAGTTGGTCGGCAAAAGCGATTGTGCTGAAACTTGGCGGTGTGAAACTCTATCGGCAAGCAGTGCCGTTCTTTTTAGGACTGATCCTGGGCGATTATACGCTTGGATGTGTCTGGAGTTTGATTGGGTTGGTCTTGCAAATGCCAACCTATATTGTGTGGCATTGAGGCGTTAATTCCTACCCTAAATAATCCAGAAAAAATTAGCATTTTAAGTGTCCGTATGGTATGCTATATATGAAGATTAAGAATTTAAGCGGGTAATTCCGGGACGTGTGATAACAGGCAGATCGGTTCGTAGTAGTGCGATTCATCGCACGTCGCGTAGCCACAATTACCCAATTTATTTGTTAAAC
>JAKZUG010000011.1:0-4093 GCA_047516705.1 Candidatus Poribacteria bacterium
TGGCGTAACATAACCAAAAGTCTCTCCGCGTTCTTGTAACGCCTCCATGTCTTCGACAGTGAGGCTTCTCCGTGCATCGGCAGAACCTCGACCGCGAAACATGCTCTGCCCAGGGCGGACAGCGAGAATGTTGGCACCTAATGTCTGAATCCGCTCGGTGACATCGGCTTTGGCACCTTCACCGATTGAAGTGGTGGTTATAATTGCACCGACACCGATAATTACGCCTAACATCGTCAATATAGATCGGAGTTTATTTGCAAATAAACAGTTTAATGCGTTTGCGAAACTTTCAAGGATACCCATAGCGTTCTCTCCTATGTGTTGTTGCCTTTTTAACAACCTACAAGAAGGTAATAGTGTCTATCGTCCACGGCCGCCACCACCGGTCATCCGACGCATTGTAGAGGCGGGGTTCTGCATCATACGTTGCCGCCAATCCTCAGTACCGCCACCGCCGCGTTCAAATCCTCCGATTGCGACGACATCTCCTTCAGTAAGCCCTGAAATGATTTCGATCTTCTCAAAACTCTTGACACCTGCCACGACCGGTTGGGGTGGTCCAGGTAGTCCGTCCACTCCGATGATCCTGACCATTTTCCTACCTCGCATGTCAAGGACTGCCTCTGGTGGAAGGGTGAGAATGTCTATTTTGTTAACAGCCGAGATTTGGACGGTAGCGTTCATACCGGGTTTGAGAAACGGCATCTTCGTCTCTTCAGTCTCAGCGGGTTGGATCTGGGTCGGTGGTTCTACAGCGGGTGCTTCCTCAAAGAAGCCGCCGAAAAGCCCACCCCAATCATCTTCCTCAGGCTCCTCCTCCGCCTTCGCTACGGCAGATTCTTCTGGTTGTTGGGCGGGAGGTTCTTGTGGTGTGGGTCTTGATGGTATTCCATGTTCGTCAGTCATATTTGCCATGTCGGGACGGGGACCGCGTCCCTGCCCTCCGCCTTCACCTCGCGCCATGCCTTGCCGTGGTCCGGCAGCAGCCACATTTTTCAATTCGGAAGTTACTTCAAAAGTCGTTACATTCTGAATGGCCTGTCCTTGCGGTGCGATCTTCAAGACTTCGCCCTGAAACGGCATATCGGGGTAGGCTTCGACAGTAATCGTCACAGGTTGTCCAATTTGGACCTTCCCGATATCTGTTTCATCGACCTCTGTTACGACATAGACGGTATTGAGGTCTGCCATAGTGACTAAGGTTTGGCCCTCTGAAGAAGCGATTGAAGAAAGTCGTGAGGTGATAACCTGTCCCGGTTCGACCATTCTTTCAAGAATAGTTCCAGAGATAGGTGCCTTGATGATGGTATCCTCATACTCAATTCTACGGAGGTCCAACTGTACCTGACTGCGTTTGAGCGATGAACCCGCGGTCTCTAAATCGCGCTTCTTCCGTTCAATCTGCCTTTTGTTTGTGTGTGCGAGTTTCAAAGAGTCTTCAGCTTGCTTAATCCGTTGCTGCTGCAGTTCAATATCCATGTCGCGTGAAGGTTCAGACTGGACCCTTTCGTTGGCAAGATCAAGTGAGAATTGTGACTTTTTAATATCGGCTTGTCCCAATTCAAGTTCGGCTTCGGTAGCGGGCTGCTCGACCAAGTTCAGGTTTTCAACACCAGACTGATATCGTGCCTCAGCTGATCGATATTGAGCATCAGAAGTATCAAGTGCGGCTTTTGAGATAAGCTCCTTCCCATAGAGCTCTACATTTCTTTCATGCTCCGCTTTTGCCAAATCTCGGCTTACTTCATCTTGTGTTAAGGAGGATTGCGCCCGCCTTTTGTTCTCTCCGCGTACCTCAGCAGAGGTTAGCAATTTATACCGAATATTGGCAATTTTGAGGCTGTTTTCTGCATCCATTACGCCGCGTTTATTCGCTATCTTCTCAAGTCGAATCTGCTCCCGGATCTGTTCCAACCGCTTGTTCGCCTCAATGAGCGATTCTTCTGCCTGCCGAATCTGAATTGCGGATTGCTCCTTCTGGAGTTCAATGTCAATCTCCGCCTGTTGCAAGCGTGCCTCGGCGGTTCTCACATCGGCTTCCGCTTGCTCTAAACTAATCTGGACATAAGTCGTTTCAATCACGGCGATGATCTCGTCTTTCTCCACGTAATCGCCTGCGTCAACTCTGAGTTCCAGAATCTTTCCGCTCGCTTTGGAGCTGACTTCAACAATGTTCAACGGCTTGATAGTGCCTGTTGCGTCAATGTTTACAGCGATGTTGCCGCGTTCAACCGTTGCCGTCTTTATTGCTGATGCGTCCGCACCATTCGCTCCATCTTTGGGTACAAGGACGATGCGTCCTACAGCCACCGCGACTGCAACAACGAGTACGACTGCGCCAGCAATTGCAATAACTTTCCATTTTCTCATCACGGATTACTCCCTTCTGATAGTAAGGCATAAGATAGTTTTATACCATTCTTCCACGTCAACCGTCGTTGCCTAACTTTTGACAGCCAGTTTTAGTCTTCAAGTTGTGCCAAAAGTGTGTGCTACTACTCATTAGTCAAATCTGCGAGAGAAAAGTTCGTTCTTTTTGGTTCTACAAGTGTGGCATATCAACAGCACTATCCCTGCGTTTGTGCATGTTCTTTTCCATCGCTTCAGGATAGCGGTCAGGGAGATGTGAGACTTCGTTGAGTTTTTGGAGTGCGTTCCCTTCGAGTCGCCAACCCGCTGCACCGAGATTATCCCGCAGGTGTCCGGCATGCCTTGCACCGACAATGACCGAAGTCATCGCCCGTTGTTCAAGCACCCACCGCAGAGCGACTTGTGCCGGACTATGTCCAAGCTCCTCAGAAACATCAAAAAGGGTTTGCAGCGTTTCATCGGCGTTGTCCGCAAAATAGCGTTGTGGATATGCCCATCCTTCTGCTGATCGAGTTCCACCGTGTGTGCGTTCACCCGGCTTATATTTCCCAGAGAGAAATCCACCGGCTAATGGACTCCAGACGACAATCCCAAGTCCTTTGTGTTCACAGAGTGGGACAACTTCTTGCTCTATATCTCTGACAACAAGACTGTATTGGGGTTGATAGCAGGCAAACCGGGTCCAACCGTGGACATCACTGAGCCATAACGCTTCGGATAACCGCCACGCTTGGTAGTTGCTACACGCTGTGTAACGGACTTTGCCTTGTCGGACGAGGTCGTCAAGTGCACCAAGCATCTCCTCCAACGGCGTTTGGGTATCAACGTGGTGAATATAGTAGATGTCCACATAGTCCATCTGGAGGCGTTTGAGGCTATCGTCAATCGCCTGCATAATATGTGCGCGGGACATACCAGAATCGTTGGGACCGGTGCCCATCGGGTTGGAAAACTTGGTTGCGATAACAGCGTCGCGCCGTTTTCCTTTGAGTGCTTTGCCGAGGAGGACTTCGGATTCACCATTCGCATAAGAATTGGCGGTATCAAAAAAGTTGACCCCGGCATCCAACGCGAGATCCACCATGCGGTTTGTTTCAGCCTCGTCAGCACCGTGTCCAAAAGTCATCGTGCCTAAGCAGATTTCGGATACCTTGAGTCCACTTTTTCCCAATCGTCTATATTCCACGCTTTTCCTCCACCTTATAGCTTAAACACCACCCAAAGGGACAGCTGTATTGGCAACCTCTAAAATACTGTCTAATACTTCTGTGACTTCAGGATCAATCTGGTCAGTAGGCACATATTTGACTAAAGTATGATAATTCGTTTTTTGCATTAGATTAGGTAATTCCAATTTTTCAAAGAAAGTTTCAAAAAGCCGGTCTAGAAAATCGTCAGTCACTTTAGCATCTGACGACCAAGGCGATCCTTTACCAAGGGTTTCTAGAGCTTTTTCAATCTCCGTAATCGTTTCTTCCATTGTAGGCACCCAGAATAGGGGACCACCAATTCGCTCTTTCGCTTCAGCGAATACCCAGTCAATTAGCACCTGCTTACTACACATAATATACTCCTCAATCTCGCGCCGCTGCCACGCGTACTCTCTTAATTCAGGATGCCTGTGAAGTTCACCAACATCTTGATCAAAAAGACAAAATCCCACAAGGTCTGGTTTTGCCTCGCGCAAGCCGTGAAAGTGGTCCCGATCTTTTTTCGGATG
>JAKZUG010000012.1:0-2597 GCA_047516705.1 Candidatus Poribacteria bacterium
AACCTACAGCATATAAGAAGGGGGTAAAAGTGACTATCAATACACTGGTCAAAACAGTAGAAAATCTCAGTAGACACATTCACGTTGAGGTAATAGATAGCATCGTCAGAGTAGGGGGTATGACATATCCAGTGAGAGGTAAATTGAAGTTATTAGGTTTTCGATGGGATCAAAGAAGGCGGGAATGGTATTATTTGATGCAAGAGACTGATTTAGACGAGCATGAATTTGAATCTTTCACAAATTGAATCGCGAATTCAGACAGTTTATGAATGTCAACGATGTCGGATTGTTTCCACATTCTGAGTCTAAACCGATATTTCCTTAAGAAGGGTGTTGTTTTCCCAGCGGAACTCCGTTTCTCTTTTACCCCCAAGGTTCTCAAGTTTTTCACTCATCTTCATTGTTTGTTCAATCAGGAGATCCTCACTCGCCATAGATTCAACGTTGAGACGCAACAAGGGTTCAGTGTTGGATTCTCGGAGATTAAACCGCCAATTATTATGTCCACGACCATTAGCAGCAAGTGGGCGGAAACCTGCGTGAAATCTAACCGACAAACCGTCAACTGGCATTTCAATACAAGGATGGTTCCCCAAAGCGTATATTTGTTGTTGGATGACTTCTATAGCATCTCGCATCTGACGGTGGGTTTCAAAGGAAAAGTTAATTTCACCCGAAACTGGATACTCGGATCGGAGGCGGTTAACAGATTCGGCGAGTGATGTCCGGTTTGCGCTGAGGTATTCAAGGATGAGCAATAAGGGAATCATCCCGTTATCGGTATAGAAGTTCTCTCTGAAGTAGTAGTGTCCGCTCGCCTCTCCGGCGAAGAGTGCGCCAGTTTCTTGCATGCGGGTTTTGATAAACGAGTGTCCGCATCGGTTGAGGAGGGGTGTGCCATTCGCTGAGACAACGGCGTTCTCTACCGCCCAGACGGCTCTTGGGTCAAAGATGACAGTCCGTTCTCCATTCTCTCGAAGGAGTTTTTCGGCAAGTAACGCCGTAATGTAGCAGCCTTCAACGAACACTCCATTTTCATCAAAGAAGAAACATCTGTCGGCATCTGCGTCCCATGCGACTGCCAAACCTGCCTTTGTTCGTTTAACCGCCTCTGTGGTTAATTCCCGATTTTCGGGTCTCAAGGGATCGGGTCTGCCGGCTGGAATCTCGGAGAAGGTTCCATCGGGTTCGGTAAACAACTGCTCGCAGATTTGGATCGGTGTCTCTGATAGCAGACGTTCGGCAATCTGTCCAGAAAGCCCACTATTGGCATTGATGACAATCCGCTTGCTGGAGAGCTGCTGTAAGTCTGTAAATGAGCGAAGGTGCTTCAGATAGCTATTCAGGAATGGAATAGGCTCAGGGATTGCGCGACAGTATGTTTTTTGCTTCCGAGATAGGGTGCCGTTTTTGATGGTATCGCGGATATCGAAGAGACCGGTATCCGCGGATAGCGGTGCGGCATGCCGGCGGACAAGCTTCATACCGTTATATTCAGCCGGGTTATGGGATGCTGAAACAACAATGCCCCCATCTGTCTGGTAGTGTACTACAGCGAAATAGAGCATATCGGTCGAAATCTGACCGAGGTTGAGGACCTCAACACCCGAGTCTATAAGTCCCGCCGCGACCTGCTGGAAAAGCTGCGGTGAACTTTCGCGGACATCGTGTCCAAGAGCAACGATTTTTGGTTGGAAGCGATCCGCAAAGGCACGGGCAATTTCGTAAAAATCTGTCGGTTCAAAGTCAACACCGAAAACGCCCCGAATATCATACGCCCGAAATATGTCACGATTCATTGAAAATCTCCATTCTGGAAGTGTTGTCGCGCATACGCCAACCGCTCAGGAACACCAATGTCAATCCAATCGGCATCGGATTGTAATGTATAAATATCTCGGATATTCGGGAAAACATCTCTCTCAACTGAAAATTGCTCTTGATCTCTGGGAAATGCGTCAGCAATACTCCTATTGAAAAGGTATACGCCACCATTGATGTAACCCGCACGATGGACAGATTGTTTCTCGCGGAAGGCTGTGATTCTCCCTTCGCTGTCCGACACGATTTCACCGTAGGGACGAATATCAGGGACACGGATACTCAGTAATAGCCCTTCCATGTTCGGATAAAACTTACCTAACATCTGCTGCGGCGAAAAGTTAGCAAGGAGTACGTCGCCGTTGAGAACGAAAAAAGGGGATGTGGTGATACATCGCATAGCATTCTGAATCGCACCGCCGGTGCCGAGTCTCTTCTCCTCTTTGGCGTATTGGACCCGCACATCGGCATAGTTAGTACCGACGCGCGCATAAAGCACATTGTGTAAGTGTCCGGATGCGAGGATAACTTCCTCAACATTGGCGTCCTTTAGCAGTTGGATCTGCCATTCCAAGACCGTTCTCCCCGCGATCTCAAGCAGAACCTTGGGAACAGTTTTCGTGGTATCGCCTAACCGCGTTGCGAGCCCTCCACATAAAATGATCGCTTGCATCTCACTTTCTCCTTTAGTGCTAATTTCGTTCATCAGAGGCGGAAGAACGCTGTAGGGGCGAGGTTACCTCGCACCGTACGGTGCTTTCACGCCAACCCAC
>JAKZUG010000013.1:0-6994 GCA_047516705.1 Candidatus Poribacteria bacterium
CATAGAGACGCAACGCTTGGGCCTTATCATAAGACGGATTCCGATTTTGCTCAATAACCGAACGTACTTGATCTTCAAACGTCTTCATTCCTTCTGTATGGCAGCCCATGCAGGAGAGTCCATTACGGACAACAGGATCCCGCGCCCCAGCATTTGAAACGATGTTAATCGGTGCAGTATCAAGTTGTTCACCTGTAGCCGTGGATAGGTAGTACGCCTGCAACCCGTTTGGAAGGTTGAAGATAATCTCGCCTCCGTCATGTGTGAAATTGAGTGGATGCGTGAAGATGTTTTGGGTACCCACGTTCCCAGCGAAATCGTAGGACTTCCAATATGCGCCATACCGGGACTTATGGCGTTCCACAACACGGTTATTGATTGACACACCAGACTCGTTAAAACCCGCACGCCACACGCGAACCGCCGGCGCATTCTTTAAGTTTTCAGCGACGTTCACTTCAAGTCGTGTCTCTAATTCCTTGTCCGTTTTTGGTAGGTCGAGAATCTCGTGATAGAGCGGCGGCAGTGAGGCGGTAGCGATGAACCAGTCGGCACGGACGAATGGCAACTCACAGTCCGTTTCTTGGCATAGCGTTGTGTATGTTGACGATTTTAACTGCACACCGTACGGATACGCTTGCTCGATTTTATACCACTTATCGCTTTTGACATCCCACTCGTAGTGACGTAAGTCAATGTAAAAGATTGTCTCCTCGCGGTCAATCGGTGTCGGCTTGATGACCTCGGCACCCCAAGAGAGGCTGTTAACCAATTTTGACAAGGCATTCCGATAAGCACGGAGGTTGTCATCGCTTGCACCGGCATTGTAAAGATGCGTCAGTGTAAAATAGCGTGCAAAGGAACGGTCGAAGGCAGTGAGCGATGTTACATGGGTATGGATAGTTTTGAGCATTGCCTCGGTGGTAACAAAGCGGCGTTTGGGTTTGGGAATAGCCTCCCAGTCTGGTGCCCCTGCTTCAATCCAGCGGCGGATCGTCGCGATTTCCTCAGAATCCAACGGCTCTTGTCCCAATGGCATCTGTGAACCTCTGTCCGTATCACCGAGCAGGCGTATATAGAGTTCGGAAGCATCGGGTTGTCTTGGAATAACAGAGCGGTCCTCGATTAAATCTTTATGCTTAATAGTAAGCACATCATTATAAGATCCGAATTCGCCGTGACAGTCGAGGCAGTGTTGCTCAAAGACGGTGAATGCTTGTTGTGCGAGTGGCTGTTGTGCATATGCAACCTGCTGGCTCAAGGCTAACATCAGCAAACAGATGATTATGCCAAAGGTCTTCATATCTTCTCCATTGTATTAGATGATGGCTACGGCACACGGAGTGTGCCTGCTACTATGCTCAATTCCACCCAACGGATTGCAAGTACAAACGCCAGAGGTTATCTCCCCACAAAAGGACGATCACGGCGGCACCCGCGAGGAAGGGACCATACGGAATAGGGCTCTCCCGACTCTTTATGCCAGAAATGATGAGTGTCGTCCCAACAATCGCACCACTCAGAGCAGAGAAGGCTATCACCATCGCCAGTTCAGGCCACGCGCCGAGGAACAATCCGTTGAGTACCATCAGTTTGATGTCCCCACCGCCCATTGCTGTTTTGCGCATAACAGCACTCCCAATCACCGCAACCAACCACAATGCCATACCACCGGCAACAGCACCGATAAGACGTATAAGGAGATACCACATATCACTGTGTTGATACGCGATTGCGCAGACGATACCGAAACCGAGAATTAACCCTGTTACGATGAGAACGTTCGGGATAATATAGTGCTGCGCATCAATTACGGAGATCGGCAGTAGGATTGTGATGAAAGCGAGCGCGAGCAGATATTCAAGGGTTAACCCGAAACGGTAATATAGAAAGAGAAATATCCCTGCTGTAGCAAGTTCAACCAACGGATATAGCACGGAAATCGTCGCACTGCAATGCCGACACTTTCCTCGCAAAAGCAGATAACTCAAAACAGGGATATTGTCGTAAGGACTTATCGGTTGACTACATTCAGGGCAAAAAGAGCGGCGCGGCGAATGGATCGACAGATCTGAACGAGGAATTCGGTAGATACAGACATTGAGGAAACTGCCAATAGCCAAACCGAAGAGGAATATGAATATCGGTATCCAGATTTCAAGCACGGGGGTTACCACCAATACTTCTCACCGAGGTGCGCGTCGGCATGATAAACTCTGCTGATTTCTGCGACACCGCCAATGCGATATTTTTCGGGGGCGCGTGGGTGATTTTTCGCTATCCCTACCTTATAACTGTCTTGAAGAAGGACATAATGACCGCCCCAAGGTGTTTCAGGAATAGATTCCAAATAATTCCCGCGCCACCCTTCAACACCCGGATCCCTCACCAGTGCGTCCAAACTTATCGGATAATTCCCCGTGTGCCTATAGTACTTCTTGATAGCAACGGCAACAGTTTCAACATCTATATCCGCCGTGCCCACCTTACGCTGTTCTAACCACGGTGGAAAAGAGAGTACACCAATCACAGCAGCGATGGCAATAAGAATAAGTAGTTGAAGGCGGGTCATTCCGCCGTTTTTGATGATGTTGTTCTGTAGCATCGTTAGTGCAAACACCCTATCAGTTTATCTCTCGGAATCTGGACGGGAAATACCGTACTTGTTCATCTTTTTGTACAAGTTGCTTCGCTCAACCTCTAACGCTTCCGCGGTCCGTCGGATGTTCCAGTTATATTCTTCCAAAGCCGCAAGAATGCACTGCGCCTCGGCAGTATCCATCATCCGGCTCAAGGCAGCCCCCGGTTTGTAGAGTGCTACACTTGGCAGCGACTGTAAGGCACCAGGATCCAAGGCATCACCTACAAGCTGAGATGACGAGGACAATTGTGGTATTAGGGACAGAGCCTCCGCAACATCGGGTGCCATGACGACATCTCTGTTCACCATAATAAGGAGGCGTTCGACGATGTTCTTTAACTCCCGGATGTTCCCGGGCCAGTTGTAACTTTCAAACACGGCATGAGCACCGGGATCAATAGCTTTGGGAGTAGACCCCATATTGAGTTGCAAACGTTCGGCAAAGTATTTGACTAACAACGGAATATCCTCTGCGCGTTCCCGGAGAGGCGGTACCTTAATAGGCACAACATTCAGCCGATAGAAAAGATCCCGTCGGAAGCGACCGTTCTCAATTTCTTCAGGAAGATTTTTGTTAGTTGCGGCGATAATGCGTACATCTACCGTCCGGATCTGATTGCCGCCGAGGCGTTCGACTTCGCCGGTTTCAATGACGCGGAGCACCTTTGCTTGCGCCTTTAAGCTCATATCTCCGATTTCATCAAGAAAAAGGGTACCACCATCTGCAAATTCAAAGCGTCCCTGCCTTCGGGAGTCGGCACCGGTGAACGCACCCCGCTCATGTCCGAAAAGTTCGCTCTCAATGAGTTCATCGGGTAAGGCGGCACAATTGAGTGGAATAAAGGTCTTCGCCGCACGGCTGCTCTTTTGATGGATAGCGTTGGCAACGAGCTGCTTACCGGTTCCATTCTCGCCAGAAATCAGGACACCGAGCTTGCTTCCGGCGACCCGATCAATTTGTGAGTGGAGATGTGAAATGGCGGCACTCTCGCCTACCATCTCATCAATTGGGATAATTTGAGATTTCAGGATCTCATTTTCTTGGGATAAACGCGATATCTCGAGAAACGGCTGGACACTTGATAAAATTTTATCAATGCTGATGGGTTTCGTGATGTACCGTTTCGCGCCGAGCTCCATCGTCTTAACGGCGATTTCGATATCCTGCTGTGCAGACATCATGACTACATTTAATTCCGGATAACGTTCACGGAGTTTCACAAGGGTCTGGATGCCATCCATACCGTTCTCCATACGGATATCCAACAGAACAAGATCCACATCGGATTTCGTTGCCTGTTGCAATGCTTCCTCACCACTCGCAGCTGTAAGTGCTTGATAGCCCCGCATCTTGAGACCTTGGGATAACATCTTAAGGATATTTTTTTCGTCGTCTACAATCAAAATAGTTTCCATTATCTTTTGTCCTAACGCATCTTGTTTAAAGTTCACTCTTGAGTGTCTATCGACCGTTCTTCTGTTTCCAGTTTAGGTCCCAAACTTGTGAGTGGTGTCAATTCTTCCGGTCCTGGCGTTAATTCTTCGGAACGTTCACTTTGGTTGTCTGGAAAACGGATACGGACCGTTGTGCCTACGCCCTCGGTACTTTGAAAATCAATCTCGGCACCATGCTCGGCAACAATCTGTCTGACAATTGGTATTCCGAGCCCTCTCCCATCTGTTTCTGACTTGGTTGTGTAATACGGAACAAAGAGATTCGCCATAGTTTCATCGGACATACCATGACCGGTATCGTGGATTTCCAGTGAAACCGTGCCGTGGGTGTCCGTGTTTATCGTCCCGCCATCTCCACTGTTTTCATTGTACTGTGGATCCTCCTGTGGTGAATTTGGCGTGAAATAAGTTTTCACTTTAAGCGTCCCGCCATCAGGCATCGCTTCAATCGCGTTTTTCAGGAGGTTACCGAGCACCTGTGCGATCTGCTCTGGGTCAAGCAAAAGTTGTGGGAGCGATCCTAACTCAGTTTCGACCTGAATCTTAGAAATATTTTCAAGCCAAAATTCGCCGGTAGCATTCGGGTGTGTCAAGTTCTCGTGTCCTGAAATCATCGCTGCACCTTCGTTTTCCTGATCGAGTGCTGGCACTTGTCCACCAGTATATAACGTCAGAATAGATTTCACAATACCATTCAGTTGGCTGGGTTTTTTCTGTGGTTTCGGCATCCGCGCAAATTGATGAAACTCATCTATTAACTTGCCGATGCGATCAACTTCCTCAATGACGGTGTCCGTACACTCCCTAAATATCTGCTCGAAAACCTCAGGTTTAGATTTCGCCTGTTGTAAATTTTCAACAGAAAGTCGGATCGGAAAAAGCGGATTTTTGATTTCGTGTGCCACCTGCCGTGCGACATCTCGCCATGTTGCTGCGCGTTCTGCCGCCATACGCTCCTCTAAACTCAGTTTCAGGTCTCGCGCCATCCGGTTGAACCCTTCCGCAAGCTGCCCTATCTCATTGTGTGATCGGATGACAACACGATGATCGAGATTGCCAGCAGCGATGTGACTAACCCCTTCACGTAGGGTCGCAATAGGACGGGTGATGCGACGGCTGATGATGTAACTAATAAGGTAAACCAATACCAGTCCAACGACACCACTTAAAAGCAGTGTGAGTGTAAGCTGCTGCTGCCATTTCATCTGGCGCGCATGCGAATATGCGACGATTAGGTCAACAGGAGGTGTCTCACGGGTTATCGCGAAGGCTGAGTTGAAGGGTGTTATTCGAGAAGCGGTATAAGTACTCCCTTCAGTCTCTTCTGATCCCTCTAAAATAACTTTTCGTCGGAGTCGCGAACCGGAAAGTAATTGAAACCGATTGTCAAGTGTGACGTGTCGGGCGGCATTATTCAATGGAAGCCAATTCTCCGATTCCATCACCTTTGATTCAGTACTGAAGCCTGCCGTGTCCGATGTTTGCGGCTTTCCGACAAGAAAGATCGGATGCTCGTCTGACTGAATACTCGTTTGGGTTGTCTCCAGCCATGTTTGCAGGCGATAGCCGCCTGTAACGAATCCCCATTCGCCGGATTCCGTCACTTGAACCACAAACTGTAATCCCAGATCGCTCTGTTGCGGAATATCTCTGAGTTGTATATGCCCTCCCTCGCGGTCAACCGAATTATATGTACGTGAATTTCTCCCTGTCTTCAGGTTCGGGTATAGAAGCTTACCGTCTGCAGTGCCATACTCGAAGAGATCAAAGTCCGGTGTGGGTGGATAAGCGACGGAAGACTCTCTTTCTATGACGCGAAGCAATCTCTCGTCAGCGACTGTAGCATGAACATCCTTCTCAACTTTGTTGACGAAAGCTTGATAATTGTTTGAAATTTGGGCGCGAAAGGTCTCAACATAGGCATCAATTTCCCTTTTAAAAGCGAGTCGAATCAGGAAACTGGTGCTCCCAAAAACAACACCAAACATGACGAGGAAAACGAAGCCGTATGCGATAAATATCTTATCATGAAACTTTAAAGCGGAGAGTTTATTCCTCATTTTTGGCACAGTTTGCAAATTGTTTTGCTATAAATTTTTGGAAATGCGTAACACCAGAGGGATTATTCTTTAACCACCTACTTGCTATCCGCACTCGGTGCCAAGGCAAAAGATCGGAAATTCCGTTTATAGCCTTCAACACCTTCTTGGAGATATGTTAACTCATTTCCGCCACTATTGTCAAGGTGTAACCCTTGGAGCCTGCCTTTCACAGCAATGGTATCCATTAAGGTCCGCATCAATCGACAAACAGACTGAATATCTCGTTTCGGGAGGGTTAACGTTGCATTGGGAACGTTATTCTCACTAAAATCCAAGGCGGTGCCGCGATAGGAGGCGGTCTGCATGTGCGTCATGGATAACCCTTCAAAGTCGGTTAACTTCCTATCCATTCCAGTATCTCTCGGCAGCACTAAATCAGGTCCAAGTTCCTCCCAATGGATAAATAAAACGACTTTATCTCTCGGACCGGCGATGATGCCGTTGAGAATTGAGTGATTACTCGTAGGTCCCTTGGCATTTATGACATTAGGACCAGCACCCCGTTCTTGAATAGACTCCGTACAGAGCTGAACAAACCACTCACCGAGGCAGCTATTGTCGGCATAGTTATAAAACACAATAGAACCTTTGTCTTCAACTTCTTCGGCGAGATGAATCCATCGGGCGAGTTGGTAGGCAACGTTATCTTGATGTTCACAAGGGAGGTAAAAATCTTGGTGTGCTTGTTTCACACCTTCCAGTGCAGCACAGATGCGGGTCTCCGGGGTTTCGTCTTTTCCGGCTGTCATAGCGAGGAAGAACAGACCGACTGGCGAGAAGGCTGAGAATCGTCCAC
>JAKZUG010000014.1:0-6209 GCA_047516705.1 Candidatus Poribacteria bacterium
AAGAAATAGGAAAATGTGCCTCTTTTAATCACGATATAAGAGCATACGCAGGAGGTGATGTAATAATTTGTTCTCTTGATCCCAAAGCGGTTCGTGCAGACTTTGCATCCTGTTATCTGAATACAATAGGAAGAAAGCAAATAAATAGATTAGGGCAGGGTAACTCGATAGTTCATATTTATAGCCGCTACCTGGAGGATGTTGTAATTCCCCTACCTTCTATTGAAGAACAAAAAGCCATGCGTCTTTGCTGGAAAAATGGGACACAGCCATAGAGAGCACCGAAGCACTGATAGAGGTGAAGGAGAAACGGTTTAAGTGGTTGCTGAAAACCCTCATCAGCGACCAGCAGGATAATCCTGAATGGCAGAAGGTGAAATTGAAGGATGCTTGTGAGGTTATTGTCAGTCCTGTTGACAAAAAAACCGTTGATGGGGAGTTGCCCGTCAAATTGTGCAATTACACAGATGTTTATTACAACAATACCATTGATTCCAAAATTAACTTTATGGCTGCCACAGCCAAACCCCGAGAAATAGAAAAATTTTCGATTGTTACAGACGACGTAATAATTACCAAAGATTCTGAAACACCTGATGACATTGGTGTTCCTGCCTATGTCAAAGAAACCATTGACAATCTATTATGCGGCTATCATTTGACAATTCTTCGCCCAAAGAAACAGGCGATAGGGCAATATGTTTGTTATGCCTTGACTTCTCCGAGAGTAAAGTATGACTTTTATAGATTTGCCAATGGAATTACACGTTTTGGGCTGACAACAGAATCTTATCAAAAAATCAAAATCCCACTCCCCCTACCCCACAAACAAAAACGGATTGCGAACATACTTGATACCGCGAAGGAAGAAGTCAAATTTCTCGAGCAACTCGCTGAACAATACCGAACACAAAAACGCGGATTGATGCAGAAGTTGCTGACGGGGAAGTGGAGGGTAAAACCAAATACAAAGGCGTGGATGTGAATTTTATAAAAAAAGGAGCGACCAGCCTCAAATGAGGAGGATTACTGAAAAGGAGCAATCCTCACTGGTCACTAATATATTCATGTGCCATTATGCTACATTTGTCAACCAAGTAAATGCCTAAAACAAAATAAAAATCAACTCAAAAGCGCGGATTGATGCAGAAGTTGTTGATGAGGAAATGGCTTTTGAAATGAACATGGTACGATCAGACGAAAAAAAGGGAGTAAGTATAATGCCCAGTAATTTTGATATAGACTTCAAACAAATTGTTCCCCGGTGTGGTAGTCAGCGTGACGCATTCGAAGAGCTTTGCTGTCAACTCGCACATCGCACAGTTCCAAAGGATGCATCTTATAAACGACTTCATGGGGCTGGTGGTGATGGAGGGGTTGAGTGTTTCGCTGACCTTCCAAATGGTAATCGGATGGGCTGGCAAGCAAAATATGTATTTGACATAAATTCTCTTCTTAGACAAGCCACTGGCTCACTAACTACCGCTTTGAAAATTCACCCTACACTGACGCAATACGTCATCTGCTTTCCATTCGATTTGACAGGGCCAACAGGGCGGGGAGGTCTGAGTGGACATGAGAAATTTGATAACTGGCAGAAGGAACAGGTGCAGAAGGCCATAAAGGAAGGTCGCCGACTCACCATTGAGGCTTGGCCTGCATCCAGGCTACGAGAACTATTGTTGGATCATGATGCATCTGGGGGTATTCGAGAATTCTTCTTTAATCAGCAAATCCTGACCACTGAATGGTTCTCAAAACATTTTGATTTAGCAAAAGAAACGGCCGGACCGAGATACACGCCTGAATTAAACGTTCAAACAGACTTGTGGAAATGGTTTGCTGCCTTTGGACGCACTACTGCATGGTCTAACGAGTTTAAGAATAAGTTGCGAGCTTGCCGCAAGTCCTATGATAAACTTTCCTCCGCACTACACAGAACTAAATCTGATTCAATGTCACCAGTGTGGCCGGAAGACTTACGTGAAGAAGCCCAGTTCATAATGACCGATATAGTGGGTATTTTAGATGAATCTGACCGTCTTATCACAGCAGATAATACCAGTTTATATGAGGACTGTGTTAATCGATTTGATAGCCTTTTGACACGTCTCACGTCTCTTGAATCGCAATTGATCAATGGCCTGAAAGCCGAACATGGGGAAAAATGGGCGGATTCACCTAGCTTTCGCCAATTCATGGCAGAATACATGGTTTCTTTTCCAGCAGCCAATCTTGATGATACACGCGAAGCAATTGCTGGATTAAGAGACTTGTATGATTGGCTCCGTTCCCCTTCTTGTTCATTGGCGTATGAGCGAGTATTTGTTCTCTCAGGTGATGCAGGATCGGGAAAGACACATGGAACATGCGACGCTGCTGCCCATCGGTTTGGAGAAGGGCTTATTACATGCGTGACTTTTGGACACGAGTTTCGTGGTGAACCTGATCCATGGACAAGGTTATTGGAGAATCTCAGACTGCCGATCACGCTTGGAATGAATGGTATTCTGGATGCGTTGAACGCCGCAGGTGAAGCATCGGGGTCGCCACTCATTCTCTGTATTGACGCGATCAATGAAACTCGACCATTGCGATATTGGCGCGACCACCTATCCGCTGTCTCACAAGCAGTTCAGCACAGACCGTATTTGCGTCTCGTCGTTACCTGCAGAACTCCATTCATACGGCACTGTCTCCCTGATGTTCATGAGCTTCCAATTGAAGAACACGCCGGATTTGCAGGAGTAGAACGCGATGCGTGTCAGGCTTTTTTTCAGCACTACGAACTTGAACCCCCGATCTCACCTATCCTCCAACCGGAACTGTCCAACCCTCTTTATTTGCGCTTGGTATGTGAAACACTCCACTCGCGCGGCCTCCGTCGTCTGCCAGTGGGTTGGCATGGTCTTGCACCAACAATTCGCGCATTTTTACAAGAAAAGGAACGACAATTTGCAGCAGATTACGAAACTAGCGAAAATGCCAATATCGTGGGCGGCTCTCTCATGGCGATTGTTCGTTCAATCGCCGATGCGAACGACACGGTGCTTTCATATTCGCAGGCCCAACAGGTAATCTCTGACGCGAGACCTCAAGCCAGTGCGATACCTGTTCTTGAATGGCTTATAAAAGCAGGCTTACTTATAGACGATGCGCCGACTACAGATGCTCCACTAGATGCTGAGGGTGTTGTCCGTCCGGCATTTGAACGCTTAGGAGACTTCCTCATCGCTTCAGAGTTTTTAGAAAGAAGCAATCAGATGGGTCTTGATATGGCCTGCCAATCCGGTGGACTACTCCACTCTTTATGGAAGAATTCTGATGCCATAAAGCGGAACAATGGCATTCTTTCTGCGCTCTCTATTCTTGTTCCGGAACAAAATTCTGGATTGGAACTTCCGAATTTAGTCAGAAATGAGAGGACCCATAGCGCATTAGTACAAATTGCTGTTCGATCATTCCCTTCGAGAGATCCTGCGACCTTCTCCTTAGCCTCTACGTTTTTGATCCAGAAAGCACTGCAACTAAGAGGTTTTGCTTGGGATGCCCTGGACGCGATATTGGCGATAGCGTGGTTCCCATCTGCTATTGACGCGATCTGGGTTGATGAACTCTTGAGGCAACCACCCTTAGCTCAACGTGACACCTATTGGTGTAGCTATCTCCATGATCGATTTGAATCACAAGGAACAGTACACCGCTTGATCAATGCTGCGTTTGAACTGCCTTTGGATCGACTTGAGCCTGAAATCGCAGAACGATGGACTATGGTACTTTTGTGGTTTACCGCAGCCGCAGACCGACGGGTAAAAGATGAAGCAACACGGGCTGCAATAGCTATTCTGACCGCTCAACCGAAAGTCATTCCCAACGTGCTAAAACGATTGATCATCTGCGATGATGACGAAGTCAGAGAACGTGCGCTTCTTAGTTGCTATGGCGCAATGATCGTTTCGCGGGATACCGATGTAATCGGTTGTGTCACTGGAATGTTACAAGAAGCCTATAGCAGCAATTCAGAAGCGTTTGATAATGCCTTGATCCGTGATCATATCAGGTGCATTAGTGAATTAGCACAAGAACTAAACATCCTACCCGACAATTGTAATCCAGAGTTGACTATGCAACCGATCGCTTCAGAGTGGCCGCTGGTGTTGCCTTCAGAAGAACAGGTGGAGGTATGGAGTGAACAATTGCATTTTAAACCAGATGAATCTTGGAGTGACTTCTTTAAGTATTCGATGAACTGTCTTCGCCCTTGGGAACATGCCTTTGCAAAAAAGAATATGGGAGAATGGATTCTCCAGAGGGTAGCGCGTGATTTTGGTTACAAAGACTCATGGTGTAAAGAATATGACGCCTACATGCTTGGTAAACATGGAGGTGGGCGAAGTAAGCCTACATGGGCGGAAAGAATCGGCAAGAAGTATCAGTGGCTGGCAATGTACCAGTTAGCGTCGCGACTGCATGATCACGTTGAACGGGAACGAGATAGCTGGGAGCCGGAGCCATTGCGAATTCCTTTGGTCCTCGTCGAAGAACGAAAGATTGACCCCACGTTGCCATCGAACATAGTCAAAGGAGAACGTGACGCTGGTGCTTGGTGGATTAATTCGTCTGCTGATCTTGACTCGGCTAAGATGCTTTCCGATGAGGATTGGATAACAAGTAAAGAGGGCGTTCCCGCACTCGAGAATCTCCTATCCATTGTGGAAAATGACGGACAAAACTGGCGTCTGCTCGTCTCCTATCCATCATGGGGACAAAGAGATGAAGATGCGGATCGGAATGATCCTTACCGACAAGTGTGGACGCATATAGAAAGCTATCTTGTCCACAAGCAGGATATTGCCACTGCATATAACTGCCTGCACCGACGTAATTTCTTTGGAAAATGGATGCCAGACGATGCTACTTGGTCGTACGGGTTTGCTGGTGAATACCCCTGGGGTACGCCGTTCAATACTGAGCCTGAAGAATGGCATGGTCGGGGGGGATATAGGGTTAAGCTACCTATCGCATGTGAACCATGCTGGAACCATCTCGCTGTGGAATGGGAGTACGATGCTTCTGTTCCACGGAATTTTCACATGGTTGTTCCTGCTCGCATATTTTTTTCTCCGGATGATCTATGGTGGAATGGACAAGACGGTTATCGCCTCGCAAATGGAAAGAGTGTTTTGCGAGATCCATCTGTCACGGAAGCAGGCTATGCATCGCTCATAGCAGATGCTGACGAACTTCTTGATCGCTTGGACAAAATCGGAATGTGCTTGATATGGACGTTACTTGGAGAGAAGCGGATTATCAGCGGCCATAGTGATGGGGAGCTACCAATACGAACGTTTAGTCAAATCGCCCATCTTAAAGAAGATGGCTCATTGCATGTTGGCGAGAGGGTGTTCTTTGATAATTATGATACGAATCAAGGGCCTAATGATATTTGAAGTTGGTTTATTGAGTTTCTCCCAGTCCGGTTGCCAAAGGATACCTAACTATCTATTTCATAAGGGTTTTATCTGCGTTCATCTGCGGATAAATCCTTACTTCCCAACTTTACATTTTACTCAGTGCACTGAGTAAAATTACTCAATACAATGAACAAAGCAACATTCACTAGACCCCAGGCTGCGGAGTTGGCGCGGCGGTTAAAAGAACCCCGGCGATTCATTCAGGTCGTATCGGGAGCGCGGCAGGTCGGCAAAACAACCCTTGCATTGCAAGTGGCAGACCAGAGCACACTGCCATATCACTTTGCCAGTGCAGATGAACCGACACTGCGCGGCAATGGATGGATTGAATCGCAATGGGAAGAGGCGCGATTGCTCGCCCACAGTTCAAAAAGAAAAGGTGCCTTACTCATATTGGATGAGGTGCAAAAAGTTCCACATTGGGCTGAAACGGTCAAGTATCTATGGGATGAAGACGCCCGCAAAAAAACATTGGTAAAAACAGTATTGCTCGGCTCTGCCCCGCTTTTAATCGGGCATGGACTGACAGAAAGCCTTGCGGGGCGTTTTGAAATCCTGCACATGCCGCATTGGAGCTTTTCTGAAATGCGGACAGCCTTCGGATGGGATCTGAACCAATATCTCTTTTACGGTGCCTATCCAGGTGCCGCGCCATTGATAGAACAACCGCTCCGCTGGTCGCGCTACATCATAGACTCTCTCATAGAAACAACCGTCGCACGCGACGTGCTTTTG
>JAKZUG010000015.1:0-7431 GCA_047516705.1 Candidatus Poribacteria bacterium
ACTGGAGGAAGTCTTAACACGACGCGAAGATTTTAAGACACTCCGACATACATTGATTTATACCTCAGACAAGGCACCGCAGCAACTTATAGATGCCAACGCCTTATTGAACAAACATGGTGTCCTCTTCCACCAACTCACTTATGTAGAAACTGCAGACCATAAAAAGACGAGTGAGATTATCCGATCTTTCCAAGAAGGGACCTTGCAGGTGCTGACTGCAAAGCGCGTGCTTGATGAAGGAGTGAACATTCCACAGATTGAAAAGGCTTTCATCCTCGCAAGTACCACGGTAGAACGTCAATGGGTTCAGCGGCGTGGCAGACTGCTCCGCACATGTCGTGAAACCGGTAAAACGCATAGTGAAATTCACGACTTCATTGCTTTACCATCAGACTTGGATAACATTGACGATACGGCTCGCTCCCTAATCGAATCCGAACTCAAGCGGATCCAAGCATTCGCTTATCTTGCAAAAAACTTTGGCAGACCTGATGGGCCTTTAAACCACATCGACCAACTGGTTAAAACCCTTTACACATAACGGAGAATACTATGTCATTTAACACCGAAAAAATGGTAAAACTAATTCTCAATGAATGTGAATCTATTGAGGAAAGGTGCGACGGCTACAGGAAAAAAGCTCTTGATGTGATAGTTGACATCCTTAACGCAGAGCGACAACACAGAGTCCAAAAGATACCGATTCAGCAAAAAGTAAATGAGGCGTGCCATAGCGCGGGTGATTTTCTCACAAGGAAACGCGATATAGATAACCCAACAACAGAGGTTGCTAAGTGAAGTTAATCAGTGCAAAATTTCAAAACTTTCGTCTGCTACGAGACTTAAGGTTAGATTTTTCGACAAGTGACGACAAAAAATTAACGGTAATTCGAGCCTCAAACGAAAGCGGAAAAACTACTATCTTAAACGCGCTTCAGTGGGCTCTTTACGGTGATGACGCATTACCGAACAAAGGTAGGGAATACCGGCTATTTCCAATTGATTGGGACATTCCCGAGGGCAAAACAATCCCGATATCCGTGCAAGTGGATTTCGAAAAACCTGCTTCGGAGTTAAATCGAAATAAGACAAACCGGTACCGCCTCATCCGCTCTGTAGAGGAGGCAGCAGATAGTCACAGACGAAACTCAAAAATAGAGTTGTTTGAACTGACAGAAACCGGGGCTGATCCGATTAATCCTCCAGAAGCATGGGTCGAAAGAGAATTCTTACCTCCTAACTTACGCGAAGTTTTTTTCACCGACGGAGACCGGGCACTGAATTTCATTGAAGCGGACTCTCTAACAGAGAAGCGTAAACAAATCCGGGATGCCATTCGATCGCTGTTAGGACTTGACGTGATTGAGTCTGCACTTGATCATTTGAAAAAGACGATCTCTGGACTCAATAAAGACTCACAGAATATCGGATCTAATACAGAACTCATCCAAATCGTTACAGAATTGGAGGAGATAGATAAAAAGGCTGAACTTCTTGAAAATGAAAGAGACGATGCGAAACTACAATTTGATGCGGTAAATCAAAGTCTATCGGAAATTGACAAAGATATTGAAGCGGCATTGGTTAAGGGAGACCAAGAGGAACTTAATCGTAAATTGAAAAAGGCAGAAACAGAACTAAATGGCATCAGAAATCGAGAAGAAAAACTGGTGTCCGAACATTCACAACTGTTCAGAAACCCGCCTCTATTCCGAGATCTGCTCGCGCCAGTTTTTGAAAAAAGTTTCGAGAAGTTGAATGAACTGCGCGATCAAGGGAAACTCCCGAGCGCAACGATTCCGGTGCTTGTAGAACGGCTTACAGGTGTTACCTGCATCTGCGGAGAATCGCTGGATGAACACTCAAGTGATGGGAGCCGTCGCAGAGAACATATTGAGAAGCTGATTAGGGAAAGTGGGAAGGCGGACGAACTCCAAAAATGTCTTACTGACCTCTATTTCGGTTCATTGGCACTGAAACCGATAGAGATCATCCATGAACAGCACTGGATCGCTGAGTACAATAGAATCTCAATTCGTCATGATGAACTTGAAACGCAACGCGTGGAATTGGAAAAGGACCTAGCAGCACTTGAAATTCAACTTGAGGGTATAAAGGACACCGACATTCAAGAGCTTCGCTCTACCAAGCAGGACTACATTGCCCGACGCGACTCTTTGAACGATGCCCGTATAGAGCACGAAAGAGAACTTGAACGTCTGAAGGAACGGCACAGATCCTTGACGGCAACACATAATAACCTTATAACTAAGCAGAGGAGAGGAACACGGATATTGACCAGATTAGATGCTACGCGCGACATATCGCAAATCCTTCAAAATTCCTACGATCGAATCACAAACGAAGAATTGCAAAAAGTGAGTCAGTTGATGAACACTCTCTTTTTAGAAATGATTGGCGCGGATGCTGAACAAGGAGCAATCATTCAGAAAGCAGAAATCAGTAAAGATTTTGATATTCTCGTCTACGGCCCGAATGAGCGCGCTTTAAATCCTGATAGAGATTTAAATGGGGCATCTCGACGAGCACTGACTTTGGCGTTTATTCTCGCGCTCACCAACGTAAGCGAAGTGGCAGCTCCAAATGTGATTGACACTCCACTCGGAATGATGGACGGGTTTGTCAAACGTTCTGTTCTCAAAACCACAGTTCAAGAAAGTTCACAACTTATCCTCTTTTTGACGCGTTCTGAAATTAAAGACTGTGAGGATATTATAGAGAACAAGGCAGGATGTGTGATAACCATAACAAATTCGGCACACTACCCCAATATATTAGTGAATGACCCACATATAAACGAACCTCAGGCACTCCGGTGTGAGTGCAAGGACCTGGCGGAATGCAAAATATGTAAGAGGCGAACGGATGTTGAAGTAGAAATCCAGTCGGAATCTTAGGAGATTGATATGGCACAACAATACGATAACCCTTTCCGCAATATGAACCTGATCTCACCTATTACGCAGCAAGATGATTATGATCACTACTGCCAAGCAGGACAGCGCGCAAAAGCCGATGCAAGTCCGTTTCCACGGAAGGTCGACCTCTGGTTTGCTGGGCTCTCGCTGGCAGCACGTAAAAAGTTTGACCCCATTGATTTAAAGAAAAAGAAAACTGATAACATTATTAGCGGTGACATTTTTAACACCGACGGCTGGCAGGCACAAGCGATAATGTTGATTGCGATAGCAGTTAAAGGTAACTTAGAGGTTGTCCTCAACCCACGCCAGATGATGGATATTGCTAACGGCCTCGCAGCCGTAGGCGTTCCGCACATCGTGAAAATGCTAAACGAAGGACCTCGAACACCGATATGGAACCTCTCCGATGCCTTTGAAAAGTTACTGCAATCCGATAATGTTACAGAAGAACAATCAGATCATGAACGACTCGCCGAAACTCTGCTATGATTCTATAACCTCACAGAAATTGTCCAAACTATAGTATAATTTAGAGGAGTATGAACTATGCCGAAAGAGTTACCACCGTCTTTAAAAGTCGGGACCGGATGGATAGAATTGGAAATCATCTCTGAACCGGATGTTGTCTTGACATTTAAGGGGTATGCACCTATTCTTCACGTTCGAAAAATTAGCAATAACCTTGAGTATATCTTCTACATCTCAGCATCATCTTTAGGACGTTCTCTCGAAGAGCTACGCCAAAATAATGGAGGCGTTTTCCAAGGCATTCAGTTTCGCGTCTGTAAAAAGGATGCTGCCCAAACCGCCCCTTACGAAATTGAAGCGATAGAATGATTCAGTTAAATCTACAGCACACTTGCTCCGAAATTTTTACATACCTGGGTGTTAGCCCAAATCCGTTGCGGATAGCGGAACTAATCAATCGCGTCCAACCGAGTTGCTGGACTTTTAGATTTGCATTTAATGGTACTGGTCGAACAATAGTAGAAATCGACTGCGATCAGGCCATTTCTGACAATGATACCCTTAAGTTAATTGATGGATCATTGAAAGAAGTTTTCTTTGCTGATTCTCTTTCTTTGCACCAAACAGAAAAATCCTTCACAGTCAATATCTGCGAGCTCTTCAAAAACCTCCCATCTTCAAACCAGATCACACTTCGTAATAATCTACCTAAGGGCACAGATTCTCTCTTGACACTAAACGGATTTGGGAGATCTCACACCACACCAAAAGAGTTACAAAAGATTTCCACTGTTCGCTCTTATTTTTCGGAAAACACTTGGCTGGGGGCTCCAGATTTCGCGGACTCAGCATATTACATTCGTTGGATGGTATTTGCGGAAGAATATGTAATCCGACCTCAGAACCGGTACATAAATAAATTGGGATCCACAGATTACTTCACTACGCAAACGAATCTGTACAACACAGACGGAGTCCACATCGGTTATGCCAGTTTTTATACCGCCCCATTGCTTAGAAAGAGTGAACTATACACTATGTTCGGTCCAGTTCACCGACAAACAGAAAACTGGCTGATTAGAAAGAATAAAGATCCCTACTGGATTGTAGAAATTGGTTCGGAACCATTAAAACGGACTACAATCCGTGGAGGAGGCGCAAGTAAATTGATTAATGAATTGGTTGACTCCGTTGAAGATGCCCGAATTTTAGTTACAGAATCAGATTCTTTCCAAGACTATGAACAAAAAATTCGATGGAAACGACAGGCTAAAGCAGCGAATACTCTAAAGGAAAGGCAAGACCGAGCAAGGCAAGGACCCAGAGTTACATTTAATGATAAGCCGGTAATGCTTGTACCTTCAAATGAGAACGAAGTACTTGTCTTGCTATCTAAATTAGAGGCACTTAACGCCCTCCCTTTTCATGAATTCCTCTTATGGGAATACACACCCCGCGCTGGCATAGATGCAATAGCCTCATACCAAATAAGAGAAGTTGATGCGCAATCCATGTTCGTACCGATTGAACTAGAGTATTACTTTGAGAATTTTGATGATCATGGACATCCTTATCATCAAGTTAACCTTGTAACTTGTTGGGATTTCCGCGATAACGAAACCGCTTCAAAATTGCATAAACACAATGAATGGTTATATGAATACCGAGACGACGCATCTTTCTTCATCGTCGTACTATCTCGTATCCCTAACCTTCAAATTAAGGACAATTAATCAATGAATAATAAAACTAATAAAATTGGCGAAATTGCAGGAGTCGTTCAGAAGACTCAAGGGAATCAGAAGTACTTATTTGGGACAATTCGCTCTGACAAGGTTAAGAACGTGACCTTTGTTCCAGTAGACACACCCAGTCCTCGTGTGACACCTCTTAACGAAAACACAGAAGAAGGTTATCAACGCCACGGTTCGTTGTCACGCATGAGAACCTTCGCTAGGTTCCTCAAAGAGCATCCTAACAGCGTTGTACCACCAATCCTTCTCTCCGGACGCGGCAACTGGCAATTTGAACCGAATGGCGAAGGACAAGAGTCGGGAAAACTTATCATTCAAGGGAAAGCCGCTATTCTCGATGGTCAACATCGTCTTGGAGGCTTTGTAGACTTGTATGAATCTGTAGGTGATGTACTTGAAATCTCCTTCATTCTTCTTCCGGATCTCACTCCTGAACAAGAAAAGAAGGAATTTCTCGTCGTCAACAATACTCAAAAGGGTGTACCTAAACCGCTAACTGCATATCTGGAGAATACAGAAGAAGCACAAGTTGCGTGGGGACTCAATGAAGAAGCAGACAGCCCCTTTAACGGGAGAATTACAAAAACGACATTACAACCCACACAACTTTTTGCTCTTCACAGCGTAGCAAAGCAAGTCAAACGCCTATTCTCTATAGGTGCCGTTCAAGACTTAGATGTCGGTCAGAAGATTGATTTTATGTCCCGGTTTTGGACAATAATTGCTGACCATCTTCATGAAGAATGGGCAGATATTGAAAAACTTGATAATCCTGAAATAAAGGGCAGCCGCAGAAACTCTTTTGAGTACAAACTCCTTGAACTCACAGGACTTATAGCTTGGACACACACAGGTGCCCACATTTTTTCGCGTAGTTACAGCGAGGACGCAGGTATGAATTGGGATAACGTCGGCCGCCTAGTAGAAGCAGTGTCTGAAATAGAGTGGCGTAAAGATGGTGAATATGCAGGCAGAACTGGAGAGGCTGGCGGCAGATTTATGGCAGGCGATATGATTCGTTTATTACCACCGGAAGGTGCTGAAACGAGTTTGCAACAGGCTTTAAGTTGAATCAGGACCGATGCAATGCCTTTGTTGGCGAGGTTAGGAAACCTCGCCAGCGACGTAATTCGCGCCCTCCGTGTCATCCGCATCAATCCGAGGTTCAGACAAACACCCAAACCCAATCCTGAAAATCCTGATTCTGACAACTGACTGCTGATAACTAATACCCTATCCAATTGAATAATTTTCATACGTATACGCGTTGCGCTAATTAACTTTCAGTATATTTATACTTCACATATTCGTCTTATTTGCATCTCACATTTGGGAACTTCTTCGCCTTCTATCACCTTTTTACGACGAGAGGGCCTAACAGGATCGCAGCAGAAGGAATAGATTCCAAGTTAGCCTCACAATATCTAAACAATCGTGAAACTAAATAAAACTATAACTTAACTCACACACGTCGTAATATAAACTTTGAGAATAATACTACCCGTCGATTTACAACAGAAATTTGACCGCTACGAAACTTTCTGAAATCGCCTCTCAGACCTGTTGCAGCTTGACTTATCTGCCAATTTTGAGAGAACCGAAAATTCTGTTGTTTTCTGTTGTGCGCGATTTTTTTGTTGTTGCTTCACCACCGCGTTCATAAACAGGATTATACGTTTTTGCTGCTGCCTAAGAACGTCCCAAATCCCTTAATCCGCAGTTGACATCCATTCGTCAGATATGATAACATTTTCACACGCGCGGCAATCACCAGTCTCCGAAAAAGAGAAGTCTCCTGAATATGCGAGAGCAACGCACGCTTTTTGATCTGACACAAGACGGCTTGGTCATCGGCGAAAAGACCCAGCGTATCTATCCCGAATTCGATGTCTCCGCTTTCGTTTCGGACGTTCGGACGGAGATGGAGAGGCAGACGATCTACAACGTGACGAAAGCTATCGGTCGCGTCCTGCGCCAGCATCTCCCGCAGAACTATTCCGATGCACTCGCCATCTTGATGACGTACGTCGAGATCGAGGCTCCATTGAAACCGACACGACACCCGACCGCCGAAGACGATTTCCAACAAAATTCTTGCTGCAACTGAATCTATCATTGGGAGACGGGACCCAAAATGACCATTAACGGAATTTTCTTTGACTTATACGGGACACTCTTGGTGTACGGAAATATGGATGTCGCATGGTCTGATTGGTTAAGCGCGCTACATACGCAACTCAGGCGGCATGGATTGACGCGTTCAA
>JAKZUG010000016.1:0-13079 GCA_047516705.1 Candidatus Poribacteria bacterium
GTTAGCAAGGTACAGGTGTTTGCCCTGTTCATCAATCCAACGGTCTTTGAGTTTGGTCTCATAATCGTTATAAATGCGAGCGAGGTCATCCCTGGTGGGATTGCTTGATGCACCATTTTCAATATTGAGCGTGCCCTCTCCGCGCTCCCTAAGGTGGTTAATTGTGTCTACGATAAGTGAGAGTGTGCTATCCGGGACGGCAATGTTTTGGTTTGGTCGAAAAGCATCATAACGGTAGGTATCGGTATTTTCTGACTCCGGATTGGCAATTTCATGAAGCCAGAGGTTTTGGATTCCTTGCGAGACATGTTGTCTCAATGGACGTACTTGGTTGTATAGCCTCTGGACGAAATTCTGGATGTCAAGCACGCGTAAGTTGGCAACTGCGTGATTTGGGTGATAGCCGACCAATTCACGCTGGCGTTTTACACGTGCGGAATCGGTCGGCACAATGACGACAAAGGTGTCTGCTTGATCGTTCTGGATGTGGGTTTTAAGGATGTTCTCTATATTTTGCATCTTGTCACTGCACGCGGAACCTACTGCTATAAACATGCCGCCCCTACGGGGCTAAAGAGGTTTGTCTCTGACACAATTTCCGGTGTGGTTGAATGAAGTTTAGGAAAATATTACGCCAATTCCTTATTTAAAAGACAGTTGTCAGTCACAGAAAGTCTATAATCCTGTAAATCCTGATTCAGACGATATTCGCACGCCTATAGTTATCACAGCACACAGAATGTGCTTACTACCTTACCTGTGTGCCGAGCGGCATTTCTGTTTCGAGGGTTGCCAAGACTACGGAGTCCCCGCTTCCTGCGAGAATCATGCCGTGTGATTCAACGTTACGGATAGTGGCGGGTTCTAAATTCGCGACAACTATCACCTGTTTGCCGATGAGTGCTTCTGGCGTATAGTGTTCGGCAATCCCGGCAACAACCTGCCGTTTTTCAGTGCCGAGGTCTACTTGCAATTTGAGGAGTCGGTCAGCCCCGTCAATGGGTTCAGCTGCGAGGACACGAGCGACGCGCAAATCAAGTTTTTGGAAATCCTCAAAAGAGACGGGACCGGTTGTTTTCTTTTCCTTCTGCTGCTTCGCTTGCTTCGGTTTGGTTTCCGGTTGCGGCTGTTTCTGCTGTTTCGTATCAACGCGTGGGAAAATAGGGTCACCCGTGCTGACTGTTAGGTCCACAGGTAAACGTCCCCACTCTGCGACGGTGTCAAACTCCACTAAACCGATCTGTTTCTGAATCTTCTCAGCGGTTTCGGGAATAAAGGGAGAAATCAGCACAGAGATGAACCGCAATGCCTCTAAACTATTGTAAAGGATCGTGCCCATTCTCGGTTTCGTCTCTGGCTTCGCGAGCGTCCAGACTTCGGTCTGTTGAACATAGCGATTGATACGCCTGACAAACTCCCAGATGGTTTCCAATGCTGCATCAAAGGCGTACACCTCTATGTGCGCGTCCAATTTATCAATAGTTGTCTGCGCCATGTCCTTAATTTCGTCGTCAAACTCCCCTGGTGTCGTTGGTGCGGGAATCGCTTCAAAGTTCTTGTTGATCAGACCGAGAACACGATTGAGGAGGTTTCCGAGGTCGTTCGCGAGATCGGCGTTATAGCGGGCGTGCAAACGAGCGGGACGGTAATCACCATCGTTTCCAAAACTAAATTCGCGCAGGAGATAATAACGGAACGCATCAACCCCATAAGTCGCGATATCTGTATCCATATCAATGAAGATACCACGCGTTTTGCTCAACGCTTCGCCATCTTTCGTCAGCCAACCGTGTGCGACGACTTGCTTGGGAAGTGGTAAGTTAGCAGACATCAACATTGCGGGCCAAAGCAGGGCATGAAAGCGGGCGATGTCCTTACCCATCATGTGAACATCGGCGGGCCAAAAGGTTCGGTACTGTTCACTTTCGGTTTCATAACCGAGTGCTGTTATATAGTTACTCAGAGCCTCTATCCAGATGTAGATGATGTGCTCCGGATCGAAAGGGAACGGAATTCCCCAAGGTAGGGAGGCACGGGAAATACTGACATCCTGTAATCCAGATTCCAGAAAGTTTAATAACTCATTGCGCCGAGCTTCAGGGTAGACGAAATCCGGATGCTCATGAAAATGAGCGAGTAACCGATCCTGATACTTGGAAAGCCTAAAGAAATAATTCTCCTCTTCCAACCATTGCAGCGGCAATTTATGAACAGGGCAGATTTTTTCGTCTGTTAACTCTTTTTCAGTAACGAACTCCTCACATGAGGAACAGTAATACCCTTTGTACATGCCTTTATAAAGATCACCACTGGCATTGAGCACATTCAGAAATTTTTGTGCACCACGTTTGTGCATATCACTTGTTGTGCGGAAAAAGATGTCGTGCGAGATGTTCAGACGTTCCCACAGTTTGATAAAGGCGGGTGCCATCTTATCGCAGTAGGCTTGCGGCGAGAGACCTACCTCTTTTGCAGCGTCATACACATTGGCAGCATGTTCATCAACGCCGGTAAGGAAGAAGACCTGATTGCCTTTGAGGCGGTGGTATCGTGCTAAGACATCGGCAGCGATAGTGGTATAGGCTGTTCCTGCGTGCGGTTCTCCGTTGGGATAGTAGATAGGTGTGGTGACGTAAAATGTGCTCATTATATTTCCTTCTCGGGACTCCAGTTCAGGCAACATTGACTCATTTGCTAAAAATTATACCATCAGGAAACCCATTTGTCAATTTCAGTTTTCAGCATTCAGCAATGGGTAGTCAGCATTCAGTTGTCGGTTACCGGGGAATAGTTTTCAGTTTTCAGTTTCACTGTCTGAATACCGGTACATTTATTGCATTACCAATACTGGAAAGGAAGGTATCTTCGCAATGTTCGGGCAATTGTGACGTTTAAAACGTCACAGTGACGTGCAGATGCCAAGTGACATGTGAATTGTGACGTGTTTTTCGTTTTTTTTTCGCAGCAAGGCTTATCCATTATATTTGATTTTTGCTGGGTGCTTTATCCACTGTTTTGAAATGTAACAAGGGCAGATTTTGCCTCCAAAAGTTACCAAATGGTAACTTTTTTCGTTTTTCGGCAATTTTCTGATTTGCGCCGTAAACCCAGTTGCTGTATGGGTTCGTAGACGTTTTTTGTGTGAATGCCTGCTGCAAAAAAATAATTTTGTGGTAAGTGGTAACATTTTCGTTCGGTGCTGCGCCCTGATAAGGATAAACTCTGACTTATCTTTAGTATAGTATAATTATACTATGTTTTCGCGCGGGTGTCAAATTTTTTAGTGTGTAAACAGAGCCATTCAGTTTTCGGTTTTTCGTCGCTTCTATCGGAGCAGTCGCGATTCGGAGACTGCTTCTACAGAAGGTTTTGTAACGTGAGTTGGATATAAGCGTATATTTGGAAATCCGACACATTCTCACACCGGCGGTGTTGGATTGTTGGGTTTCGCTATGCCTATTTTGATGAATGTGTCATTGAAAATCAGGCGTTTCTGGGGAAACTGAAGGGTTTTGGGTCATTCACCACTCTACCCAACCTACGGAGACCCTTCACGTTTTATTATCGAACTTACGTTTTTGGAACATTCAAAGATTCCCCTAATAAAATTTGACAAACAAAATCGGTAATTGCAGAAGTAGGGGTTGGGTCTCCCAACCCATCCGGACTTGTTAACCGTAGATCGGGCGAGGCGACCTTGAAGAAACACCCAAACAAAACCCCCCTACGAATACCGAACATGAACGTCAAAATTCATTAGGTTTGTAGGTGTTATTTGTCAAGCGGGAGTTCTCTGGATCCTACAGTTCATGATACTGTTTTGTAAAGGACTATCTGTCCATTACGAATTGTGTGAATTGCAACGCTTTTAATGGGGTGGCGATCTTCATCGTAACCAGCAATAGCAGCTGCACCGTGATAATCCGTAATATTAGCCAAGGCATCCCGAATTGCCTCAGGTTCCAGGGTTCCCGCCTTTTCCATTGCGATAGCTAATACGGACATCGCATCGTAACCCCAAGCTGCGGGACCATCTGGCGGCATCATGAACATTGCTGTGTAAGCCTCAACAAACGGTGCGGCATCCGGGGACTCCGCACTAAAATCTCTGACAAAATAAGATCCTTCCAACGGCGTGTTGTCATCCAAAGTCCCCAGAAGTTTTTCAGGCTCATCCCATCCATCGCCGCCAATAAAAATAGAGTCTATTCCCATCTCTCTGGCTTGCTTCATTATTAAGGGGACTTCCGGATTAAACCCCGAGATAAAGAGAGCATCCGGAGCTGCGGCTTTAATGTTCATTAGCTGTGCGTCAAAAGCTCTATCACCACGCTGATAGATTTCGCTACTCACAATTTCTCCGCCGGATGCTTGGAAATTTTCTTGAAAAGCGTCGACGACATTCGCCGAGTACACATCGTTAGTTTGGAGAAGTATGGCGGCAGTTTTCACATTAAGGTCCTCATCCTTCGTCACAAATTCTGCCATTGTTGCTGCTTGTACTGACGAAGGGGCAACAATCAGGAAAACAAACTCACCTCCAACAGTCGTCACATTTTGGCCAGACGAAGCAGGGATCATGGGACGACGCAGTTGGGTGACAACGGGACCAACCTGCTCGGAATTGGTTGAGAAAAGGGGACCCAGTAATGCAACAATCCCTTCCTGCTCAATCAACTCTCTCGCAAAACGGATACTCTCTGCGGCATCTGGTGAATCGCGATCTCCCTGGTTATCCCTAATGAGAAATTCAACCGGCATTCCTAACACACCGCCGTTATCATTGATTTGAACTCTAGCGAGTTCGGCTCCTTTAGCAAAACTAACAGCAAAGCCCGATGGCTGAATCACACCGATTTTAACCGTGGATGCAGGATCAGCAGCGGTAGCGTCGGGACTAACTATCTGTATTACTTTCTCACACCCTGAAAGGCAGGTAACTAATATTGAGACTACGATTACAAGAGTTAGGATGAAAGTTTTCAAGTTCATCATTGCGGCCTCCGATTTAGTCCTAAATTTGGAAAATCACTTCCATTCTCATCCTTTGAAGGACAATTTTAATGAAAGTTTATCAAAAATTTCTAATACTGTCAACGAAATTTCAAACATAACTCTGGGTTATATTGTTCCGGACGAGCTGATGTGCGATGACTTACACTGATACAAACCTGTTATCCTAAAACGCTACTTGAGTAATTTTAAACACATCACTTCTAAAGCCAAGGTAGGGTTCGTGTTTGTGTTGTCGATGAGGGATTTGGTGTCAAAGATCGTCTGGATGGCTTGCTGTATACGCAGTCGGGAGTAGTACGGTGCAATGGATTGAAGTTCATTAAGGGAGTGGATGTGTGTTATTAATTCGCTGGGTGCGTCTTGTTGTAAAAAGAGCAGGTCGCGATACCATGTAACTAACTCGCCTAAAGTCTCTGGGTTATTTTTGAAGTGCTCGGCGAGTCTGAAAGCCGCTAATCGATCTGTTACCCTGAGAATTTCGGGGACTTCTTCTGTGAGTACATCACCTTTTTCAAGTTGCGTGAGTGCCTTTCCGATCGCTCCATCTGCGGTTATAGCGAGTGTTGTTGCTTGCTCTGGTGCTACTGCAAACTTTTCCACCAAGATTTCGGCTAATTCTTGTGTCGGTATCGGATGAAATTGTAAAATTTGACATCGGGAACGTGTGGTTGGCAGCAACGCTCGGATGTTCGATGTAAGTAGGATTAAAACGGAGGATGCAGGTGGTTCCTCAAGCGTCTTGAGTAAACAGTTCTCTGCCTCTGCGTTCATCCGTTCAACATCCGTCAAGATGTAGACCTTCCGACTCGCTTCAAGGGGTTCGTAGATAATCCGTTTTTGCAACTCCCGAATTTGTCCAATTTTCAGTAGACTGCCTTCAGGTCGGATAAACTGTAGATCTGGGTGGTTTCCAGAATCCACCTTTCGACAGGCGAGACATGTTCCGCATACCGTGGGTGGTTGTGCATCTTGCTGACATAAGATCAGCTGCGCGAAATAGCGTGCGACCGTCTCTTTTCCGACACCTGTCGGTCCGACGAAAAGGTATGCCCCTGCAATACGATCCGATGCTACGGTATGTTGGAGTTGTTCGATAATCTGTTGATGTCCAATGATTGGATTTGGCATTTTCTCTTCCAAGAGGAGTTTTGGAGGTCGCGATTCGGAGATCGCTCCTACAGGGGACGTTTCGATTTAGCGTTTGCACTTATCGGAGAACTAAATGACCCTACTACTTTGATAGGTATGCTTGATATTCGGCTAAGAGCGCGGCGTGGACAGCATCTGGCGACTGTGTTGCATCTATTAGTTTGACGCGGTGTGGGTCTGTTTTTGCAGCGTACAGGTACCCTTCGCGGACTTTGCGGTGTAATTCCAACGGCTCTTTGTCTAAACGGTCACGATGTGTATCCCCGCGCTGTTGTCTTTGTAAACCTATTTCCGGCAGTAGGTCAAGGATAAAAGTGATATCTGGGGTCAAGCCACCAGTGGCAACGCGATTTAATTGGTGAATCAGTTCAATGTCAATGCCGCCACGATACCCTTGATACGCGACGGTGGCATCAATAAACCTGTCACAGATAACAATTTGATTCGCTGCTAATGCGGGACGTATGCGTTCGTCCACATGTTGTGCGCGCGCGGCAGCGATCAGCAGCAACTCTGTCATCACTGACATTCCATCGGCGATCAGAAAGATGTCGCGAATGCGCTCAGAAATAGGCGTGCCACCGGGTTCACGGGTGAGCACAACATTCGGACCGAGGGCTGTCGCCAACCGTTGTACCTGTGTAGTCTTGCCAGCACCTTCTACACCTTCAAATGTAATAAAGATTCCGCGCTGTGCCATTTTCTCTCTTTTCACACAAAAAGCACCCACATCGGACTTTCACCGACTTCATAGGTAGAAAGCGGCGATAACTCCCCACTCTGACGATTGATACGGTAGGTGGCAAGTTTGCCTGACCCTTGACCGCCAGCAAAAAGGAAATTGCCTGTCCCGTCGATGTTGAAAACTCGGGGTGTAGGTTCTGTCAACTGCTGCCCAATAGCACTGAGTTTCCCGGTATCTTCGTCAATTGCGAATCCTGCGATGCTATCGTGTCCGCGATTGGAGACATAGAGAAACTTCGCCTGTGGATCAATGTGAATTTGCGCACAGGTGTTGTCCGCCTCAAAATCTGCGGGGAGCGTAGAGAGGTCTTCCTGTAGATCCACTAAGGTTCCTGGTGTGCCTCCTTCTCGAAGCGTGTACGCCGAGACGCTGGATCCCTGTTCATTTGAGAAATAGAGAATCGGTTTGTCCGGATGAAAGCAGAAGTGTCGGGGTCCAATCGGGGCACCCGGATTGAGGTTTCCTATAGGGTTCTGTGTGAGTGTGCCTGTCTCCTCATCAAAATGAAACTGATAGATGGCGTTTCGAGGGACAGTATGCGGCACAAAAGCAAATCGGTTTGAGGCGTCTGTCTCTATGCAGTGTGCATGTATATCGGTTTCGACATTCTGAAGCGGTTCACCTTGGACGGTTTTATCGTCGCCGATTGCATGAACGGTAACTTTTCCCGCGCCGTAATAGGCGGAGAGCAGGAAATTCCCTGTTTTATCCGTTGCGATATAACACGTATCTGCGTCTAACTGGACTGTCCGCAAATGTGAGAGGTGTTTCGTCTCTTCGTCAATGCGGAAGCTTGCGATTTCTCGATTTGACCGAAGTCCGGCATATAGGTAGTTACCACACGGTGAAAGTGCTAAGGGCCCCGGAGAACCGCTGACGCTGATATTTTCCTGAAATTCGATGCTACCACTGGAAACATCCAGTGTGTAAATGGCGATTCTGTTTTCTCCTGCTATGGAGAGATAGACATGAGTTTGCATTGTTTTAAACGATTAAGATCGCTCGGTTTTGTCCGCTGTCCAAAACCGGGTCCATGACCAGGACCGTAATCTAATTCTCCTATAATAAGGGTAAAGAAAAGATACCGGCGGCACCCATGCCGCCGCCGACACACATTGTTACCATGCCGTATCGGTGGTTTTTCCTACGCATTTCATTAATTAGGCTCACTGTAAGTTTTGTACCTGTGCAACCGAGGGGATGTCCCAGTGCGACTGCACCACCATTGACGTTTACCTTTTCGGCTGGCAGCTGTGCCTCTTGAATTACAGCAAGGGCTTGCACGGCAAACGCTTCGTTCAGTTCTATGACATCTATATCGGCTAAAGTTAACCCTGCCGACGCAAGTGCTTTAGGGATTGCAGGTACCGGTCCGATTCCCATGATTTCGGGAGAAACACCGGCTGTGGCATAACTAACAAAACGGGCTAAAGGATCGTAACCGTCTGCCTTCGCTCGCGCCTCGGACATGAGGACGACTGCGGCGGCAGCGTCGCTCATCTGGGAGGCGTTGCCAGCCGTTACTGTGCCGTCCACGTGAAAAACAGGCTTGAGGGATGCCAATGCTTCTGTTGAAGTATCGCGGCGCGGTCCTTCATCCGTATCAAAGAAAGCACTCACGGTTTCAGGAGTGTCTTCGGAATTGAGGTGTGTCTCTTTTACCGTCAACGGCACGATTTCTTCTCGGAATTTGCCTGCATCAATTGCGGCAATCGCCTTGCGGTGGCTCTCGTACGCATAAGCATCTTGCGCAGTGCGAGATATACTATATTTCCGCGTCAGGTTTTCAGCAGTCAATCCCATGCTGAGATACGCCTCCGGTGCGTGTTCGATGAGCGAAGGGTTCGGGGAGAGGTTAGCACCGAACGGTACCTGACTCATGCTCTCCACACCACCTGCTATAACTATCTCGGCACGTCCAGATAGAATTTGCTCGGCACCCATCGCTATCGTTTCTAAACCCGATGCGCAGAAACGGTTGATCGTAATGGCAGGGACGGAGACCGGAAACCCTGCTCGTAAACTGGCAATACGAGCAATGTTGTACCCCTGCGGTCCCTCATGTGTAGCGCACCCGATAATGACATCGTCTACGGTATCAAGCTCCAGTTGTGGGAGTCTCTCTACTGTGCCACGGAGCGCAGCGGCGGCGAGTTCGTCTGGACGCGTATTTTTCAGTGTGCCTCTTCCGGCTTTTCCGACGGCTGTGCGCACCGCAGATACGATAACCACGCTTTGCATCACTTTTTCCCTCTCTGAAGCGTCGCTTCTATCCTTGCGTGCGTTTCCTGTTCTCCACATAGACTGAGAAACACCTCGTGCTCCAAATCGAGTAGATATTGTTCGGTGACGAACTGTGGGGTTGAAAGCGGACCTCCGCAGAGTACATAAGCCAATTTATTAGCGAGGGACTGTGTATAATCGTCAATAGTGTCCGCTTGCCGAAGTAGATGCATCTGTAGATTGAGTCGAGCAATTCCTTCCTCACCAAGGACAAATATCTGTTGTGGCTCGGGTGGAGAATACCCCGCTCCGTGCATTGAGAGAACGAGTTGCTTGGCATCGTCAAGATGTGTCTCTTGGTTTGATGAGACAGCATCCGTGTGGCGAAGGAAACCGAGCTCCATCGCATCTGCAGCGTTTTGTGAAACTGTGGATTCGCGGAGGGTATCAAAAGCCTTATTAACGGACGGAAACAGATCCTGAATCGGTGCGGGCAGCGTTTGCCCCTCTAAGCATCGGAGTGCCATCTCCTTAGTGCCACCGCCACCGGGAATAAGTCCGACGCGGAGTTCAACGAGACCGAGGGAACTTTCAGAGAAGGCTTGCACAGCATCCGCACCGAATGCGAGTTCGCACCCACCGCCAAGTGCCATACCCGCTGTCGCCGCGACGACCGGTTTTGATACCGTACGGAGTCTTGTGCAGACGGTTTGCAGTTTGCGGAGTGTTCCCGAAATAGCGTCCCAATCTTGGCTCTTAGCACGTTCCAACAGAAGGATGAGGTTGAGTCCCACCGAAAAATGCTTCGCTTCTGTGGCAATAATCATGCCTGCGTAATTGGTTTCTACAGCGTCCAACGCGGCATCAAACATCTCCAACATTCTGTCTTCTATGATGTTCAATTTGCCATGAAGTTCAAGTCGAGCGATATCATCGCCGACATCTATCAGACTGGCATCCGCATTGGAAATGATGGGGTTAGTATCTGTCGTTTTTAACGTTGACATTTCAATAATTACCTTCGTGGAGTTCCGAAACCGCTTGGTAACTAAGCACTACGCATCGAAATGGTAGACGATTTCATCGAACCGATCCGCTGCGAAGGTGAATAGAAAGACAAGGTTTTCGGTGCCGGTGCAACGGAGCGAATGTTTCGCATTAGCGGGTATGAAGACCGATGCGCCGGGACTGAGGCGATGCCTCTTGATCGCCTACTGTCACATACCCGTAACCGCTGATGACATAGTATGTCTCTGCAGGGGCATAGTGATGGAGCGGGAGGAGGGTCCCCGGTGTCATTTCCGCTATTCCGGTAGAGAGTTGACTACTGGGTCCGCGTTCACCTGATATGAGGATTTTCCAACGGACCGGACTCTTGGCAGCGAGGTCTGGATCGTCCCAAGTTTCCCAGTCAAGTTCTGCTTGGTTGAGGATGATAGGTTTTTGTTTATTCATGAAACACATTCTAACAAATTGAGGAAGATTTTACAAGATTTTTCCGATTGGATGGACCGGAACCAACCCCACTTATAGTAAAACCTATAATTACTTGGACATCAACGGAATGGCGGGGTTCCAAACCCCGCCAGCGAGGAAGAAGTTGTGGTACCCTAAAGTGTCAACATATTTTTGGATTTTACTATAAAAACAAAGGGGCAAGTGCGAAGACTTACCCCTACGAATAGAAAATAGATAGGGTATTATCCTGTCACAGCACCTTCGGAGGCAGAAGAGACTGAGTTTGCATATTTCGCCATGACACCACGGACATAACGTGGTTCAGGCGGTGTCCACTGCTCAAAGCGTGCTTGGATTTCAGCGTCGGAGAGTTGAACGTCGAGTCGCCGTTCTTTGGCATCAATGACGATTTCGTCGCCTTCTTGGAGGATAGCAATAGGACCGCCTTTTGCGGCTTCAGGAGCCACATGGCAGATCATGAAACCGTGCGTTGCGCCAGAGAACCTGCCGTCGGTTAAGAGAGCGACATCTTCACTCAAACCCGCGCCGACGATTGCTGCCGTTACGCCTAACATCTCACGCATACCGGGACCGCCGGTGGGACCCTCATAACGGATAACGATGACATCACCGGGTTTGATCTCCCCACTTTTAATGGCAGCGAAGGTATCCTCTTCACGTTCAAAGATACGAGCGGGACCACGGTGGAGCATCTTGTCCTGTCCGGCTAACTTGATGACACACCCATCTGGTGCAAGATTACCTCTTAAGATGGCAAAGCCGCCGGTCGGTTTGAGTGGTGCATCTACAGGTCTAATAACTTGTTGTCCGTCCGTTTCTACGGCTGCACCTGCCTCTACACCGATCGTTTTGCCTGTGACGGTAAGCTCGTCGGTGTGAAGTAAACCTGCCTCTGCCAAGCGTTTTGCCAAGAATGGAATACCACCCGCCTCATAGAGATCGTTCGCGACAAACTGACCGCCAGGCTTCAGGTCTGCCAGTACTGGGGTTCTTTGACTAATGGCGTGGAAGTCCTCAAGTGTCAACGGAACCTGTGCTTCGTATGCGATAGCAAGGAGATGCAGAACGCCGTTCGTAGAGCCGCCGGTTGCGGCAACAGAGGTGATCGCATTCTCAAGAGATTTACGGGTAATAATTTGACTCGGTCGCCGGTCAGCGGCGAGCATGTCCATAACGAGTTGTCCGGCTTTGTATGCCTCTTGGTCCTTTTCTTCTAAGACAGCGGGGACACTCCCACTTCCCAAGGGAGCGATACCCAACATTTCAACGGCTGTTGCCATGGTATTAGCAGTAAATTGCCTACCACATGCACCTGGACCGGGACAACCTTTACTAATCAGGTCGTCAAGTTCTTCGACGGTTATTGCGCCTTCTGCATGCTGCCCGACTGCTTCAAATACATCTTGAATAGTGACATCACGTCCCTGAAAATTGCCCGGCATGATTGAACCGCCGTAGAGGGTGAGCGATGGAATATCTAATCGAGCCAACGCCATGACGGTGCCGGGGACGGTTTTATCGCATCCACAGAGGGCGACAACAGCATCAAACATGTTGCCAATCGAAACTAATTCGATAGAATCGGCGATGATCTCTCGACTAATGAGCGAGGTTTTCATGCCTTCGGTACCCATGGTGATGCCATCAGAGATGCTGACAGTATTGAATTCGAGCGGTGTTCCACCTGCGGCGCGGATGCCCTCTTTGACTTTCGCGGCAAGTCTTCTTAAGTGGAAGTTACAGGGACCGATCTCGATCCATGTATTGGCAACCCCGATAATTGGTTTGTCAAGGTCTTCAGGCGAAAGCCCACCATCACCGAACATGAGCATCGTACGCGCGGCAGCGCGGTCGGGGCCGTCAGTAATTGCATAACTCCGGGGTTTCAACTTATTGGACATTTATTTATGATCTCCTACAAATTAATAAACGAGCAGAAGGCGGAGGCATGGGAAATCGGTTTCCCTACAACGCCGAGATTAAAAATCGCAACTACATTGTAAATTCATAGACAAGGTTTGCGTCTGGAGCATCTTTGAGTCGTAAAATGATCGTGCCTGCTTCCTGTCGGTAAGCGTTCTGATACATGGTTTTGATTGGCGTAAGATCAAAGTAATAGTCTTCAGTTAGCCATGCCTTGCACAAGTCGCCGTTTGCATTATGTGCCAGTGAAATGGGCAACTGAACCGGAAATGACTCAAGAAACGAATCCGATGCAACGAGGGTAAATTCATGGGTTTCGCATCCACCGCCGTAGGATACGTTGAGCGTCAGTGTATCGTCTGTTACCGTAGCGGCGTTCAGAACATATCTATCAGTTCCGAACATCTCACCAGCATCGCCAATGAAAACGTTTTCTGTGTCTGGCTTTCCATCTGGTTCACCGTCAACAGCAGTAGCGGGTAAGGTGGTATCATCAGATTTCGTTACAATCTCGTTTAGTTGTTTCTCACACCCTATTGTAAAG
>JAKZUG010000017.1:0-8619 GCA_047516705.1 Candidatus Poribacteria bacterium
TTCGGAAGGTCCATCTCTTCTTCAGATCTATCCAGCATTTCGTGACATACGGCAAAATATTTAACTGTGACGTTCATAAAGATTCCTCTCCAACAGAATTTTAGCGGCTAACAGCATCCTAACTGCCCTAAAAGTATAACACAAAATTGATTGTAAAGCAATCTTCATTAGAAAAGAGGCAGGGTCATTTAGTTCTCCGATAAAAGTGAACCCTAAATCTCAACATAACCCTGTAGGAGCGAACTCCGATTCGCGACCTTCCTAACAAAATAGATAAGAAACTGAAAACTAAATAGCCCTGGAAAAGAGGTAGAACCATTCAGTTCGCCTTTAAAATTGATTTTCCGCTCAAGACCTCTTCTCTGTAGGAGCGACCTCCTGGTCGCGACTTCACTGACTACTAACGGAAACCAACTACTGATAGTTGACGACTGATGACTGACAACTGATAACTGATAACTATTCCTCTGAAAACTAAAATTAAGTTGATTTTTATCGTAGATTCTGCTAAAATAAGAAAAGCGTGTGGATGGCATTCACCTATTTTGGACGGAACGCAGGAGGTAAACTATGAAACCGAAAGCGATTTATTATCTGATCATCATGCTGCTCATCACCGGCATGATGGCTTGTGGCGCAGACGACGACACTGAACGAACCGAGACAGAAACCCCAACCACTTCATCTTCGCAACCCGCGGAGCCAACAATTGTTGAAAGAAACATTGACTTCGCTGCTGAAGAACTGGCAATTCGTGACCTTTATGCAGTATACGCAACCGCACACAGCGAGCAAGATGTTGATACACTTGCCGACGTTTGGTTCAAAAGCGAAGCCGCCGCCGTTTTTACCGCCTGGACCTTCTGGGCTGGCACTTTTGAAAGAAATAACGGATGGAAGGCAGTAACGGCGGCGTGGGAGGGCATTTTCCGACTCCGCCAAGGAGAGGTGACGGTCGACATCACCTACATCGCTATTGATAGCAGAGGCAAAGATGCCGTCTTGCGCGGTGCATATAAATGGGGCGCCCTGCAGGGTGATCTGATTTCCAGACTCAGAAAAGATGGTAGCGATTGGAAAATCCTCGCGATAGATTACACCGGCGGAAACCACGGAAAACAGATTAAGGACCTCGTTGAACCTGCATATACCTTCGGAGAGATTGCCGAAGAATAAGGCTAACAGCAAGTTTTCGCTTGCAAGATGCGCGAAAAAATGGACAAACTCATCCTCAAAGGCATCCGATTCCATGGCCACCACGGCGTTCCCGAAGCGGAGCGACAGGTTGGTGGCCATTATGAAGTCGATGCAACTTTGGGGTGTGCGCTTGCCAATTCCGGCAATACCGACGCACTCGCGGACACAGTTAATTACGCCGAGGTCGTTACACGCATCGTTGAGATCGGAACACAGCAGTCGTTCCAGCTCATTGAAGCACTCGCTGAGAAGATCGCATCAGTAATTTTAGAGCAATTCGCTGTAGATGAGGTGCATCTCACCGTCAAAAAGTTACATCCTCCCATAGAGCAACCAATTGACTATTTTGCCGTTGAAATTTTCCGTAATGCATAAATTCTCTACTATCATCTGTCTCCTCTTGATAACAGCCACTATTGCACATGCTGGTGGCGAAAAAGAGATGCTGTTTCCCGACCTAACCCCTGGACTCCATCTCTACCGTTACAATTGGGATGTCGAAACATGTGTGCTTTACGTCGCCGAGATGGCACGCAATGAACCGACACTACGCTTTGAGGTGGCACTCGCAAATGCGCAAGTTTTAGGGAAAGAGACCGTCCGTTCTATGGCGAACCGCCGTAACCAACGCGGAGACCGCCGTGTTCGCGTCGCAGTTAACGGCGGTTTCGGAGTCCTCGGAGATATACGCGGCTACGGCGGCGTGTTAGAGAATTTACATATTCAAGACGGTGAATTGATCACTCAGCCGACGGATACCGAGGCATGCTTCGGCGTGACCGAGTCCGGCGAATTCTTAAGCTCCCCAGTGCAAATGGAAGCCAGCATTCAGATAGGCACGCACACACTGCCACTCGGATGCATCAATCAGCGTAGGCTTGATGGGTGTCAGGTAACGCTTTACACGCCACGGCTCGGTGAATCTACCCATACCAACCGCCGTCGCGGCATAGAGGCGATAATTAGTGGGCTTCCACTTCCATTGAAACCTAACTATGCCCATCCCTATCATGTGGAACGGGTTTCACGCGATGGAAACAGCGTAATTCCCAGAGATGGAGCAATTCTCTGGATTAACGCACGACTGAAAGACCCAAGCGTGTCTCAGCTCAGTGCTGGCGTAAGCGGTACGCTCAAACTCACTCTCTCACCGCCAGAGTGGAATCAAGTCCAACACGCTATCGGCGGGAGGCTCCGACTCCTTAAGGATGGTAAGATAAATGAGACGCTGGTGAAAATGCACAACGAAGAGAAGCAGCATACCCCGGGCAAACGCTCACCTGTGCTAAATCTCAGCCATGAACCTCGAACCGCACTCGGTTACAATGCAGACAAACTCTTTCTGGTAGTTGCCGATGGACGGCAACCGAAGTATAGCACCGGTCTAACGCTCTACGAGCTCGCCAACATCCTCATTGAACTCGGCGCAACCGAAGCGATCAATCTTGACGGCGGTTCTTCCAGCACTTTTGTCGTTAACGATACCGTTATCAACAAACCGTCCGGACAACAGGAGCGGGATGTTCTCAACGCCGTCTTTATCACAACTGATGTGCCGTAGGTCGCGGCTCTTCTGTAGGATCGACCTCCCCGGTCGCTATAAACAACCTCAGAGGTTTATTTTGATGATCTATCTTAGAGTAATTAACGGGTTGACGATATTTCTATCACTACTATTTTGCCACGTTTTAGCCGCTAATGCAGCAGATACCCCAAAGCTGTTGAAGGCAACCCCGCTTTCCCAAACCGCAATTCAATTGCAATTTGATGGGCAATTGCAAGCGGAAACCGCAGAAGACCTATCGACCTACCAAATTGCCCCAGATGTCCAACTCGAATACGCCTTGCTCGATCAACGACTGAATCGCGTTCTATTGATCACTTCACCTTTAGAAGTGGAGAAAACCTATCACCTCACACTGCCAAATATTCAGACAGGGATAGTTATTACCCTCACACCCGTAAACGAGATAACCTTCGGCACAGGCGACTCCGTTACCTTCTCAGGTGGTTTACAGGATACCACACTACATGTCAATAAAGATCGGAAGACACGAAACAACAACGCCGGTGCCGAACCGACCCTCTTATGTGATCCGACCGGAAGTGTATTCTTCGTAGCCTTTGACCTATTTGATGCCTTTGAAGATATGGGTATCCGAGAACCGACACAGGTCTTGGAAGCGACGATAACCCTGCATGTCCAGCAGTCTGATACAGATGCTGCACAGACCGTGCTCTTCCGCCGTGTCCTGATCCCGTGGAAAGAGGGCAGAGGCACATCAAATCGGGCAGAAGATAACGAACTTACCTATAATAGCGCGTTGCATCGCAACCTACCGTGGAATAGACCCCCCGCGCAAGCCATGTTAGCAGGCGTAGACGGCGATAACGAAAGCGATTACAACGGTTCCGAGGATGTCGCCCACCGCATTGATGGCACAAGCGAAATTCAAGGCGCAGGGAAACGTTATACATTTAAAAACGAACTGCTTACTGAGGCTGTTCGCTTTTGGGTGGCGAACCCTGATTACAACTACGGCTACCTCTTCGCCTTGCAAGATGGCAACGTGCCTATCGTTTTCGATTCAAAAGAGGCAACCGATGAAAACCTACGTCCAGTGCTAACAATCCGTTACCAGACACAATCGGGAGAGGAAACCGCTCTGCCACGGTAAAATTCTTGTGTTTTCGCTTGCCCAACCGAAATAAACTCTTTTGTGCAACGGTACTGGGTTTGCTCGGAGTAATCCCCGAACCTCAGTTCCCGTGTAGTCCATTTATGAAATGATTCATAGAAAAACTGATTTGCTAGCAAAACTTTTGACAAGAACTGTAGCTTTGTGTTATAATTTTTGCCAATAGGGAGCAAGTTTCAGAAAATACCACACGTATTTTCCGAAACCTAATGGAAATGTGGAGGAAGTTGTTGTGGACTATTTTTTCCATCGGATTTTGATCCATGTTTATCCGGCCAATTGTGTGAATGGGGCTTTGTGTGCACCTTTCGTTCACAATCTAGGCGATTCTTGATTACCGCGAAAGGAAAAACGAGGTGCCCTTAAGAGTTAAAAGGGGGAAATCAATCAATTTCCAGGAGCCGCTCCTTAATGAGAAAATCGTAAATGTTCCTCAAATAAAACAAGAACAATCCAATTGGTGCTGGGCTGCTTGCGCTGAAATGGTTCTCCGTTATTATGACGGATCCACTACTTGACAATGCGAATTTGCAAACGAACTTTTTGATAGAATTGAATGTTGCTCGGAACCCTCTAGTCCGAATTGCAACCGGCCATGTGAGATGTCGGATATTTCAAATCTGTATTCAAGTAAGCATATATACAGTAAACTTGTAGATAAGGCTGTACCTTTTTCCAAGTTGCAGTCAGAAATTGATGCTAATCGTCCGGTTGAAGTCGTATACTTCTGGAGAGATTGGGGAAAACCAGGTCATTCGGTCATCGTACGTGGATGGCGTATTGATGGTAAGGAAGAATTTGTGCACGTAAACGATCCAGCGGACAGTCCTACTACTATGTCCGGGATTGTCGCTTATTCTGAATTGCTTGCACCGTACGGAGCAGGTGACTGGACCTATACTTGGATCAAGATTCGGAGGTAAACAAAATGGCTCACGTTCAAAAGTTACCAGATGATGCCTTGGATGCTATTGCCAAACAGGTTGGTAGATTATATCCATCACTTGATAACAATGTGACACAAAGTCAACCTTCGGCAGAATTAACAGAAACATTTCCTGTATGGTTTTTGTCTATTGATGCAATTAATACAGGTAACGATAATTTGTTAGAACTTGCTCAGGACACGCTTCGCTGGCACTCTCAAATATGGATTGATAGTAAACCCGAGGGTGTAGTACGCGCTATGGCATCTGGCGGGGACACTTCAGATTGGGTTGTTAGACAGATATTAAAAGGCGATTTTGCCAAAACAGTTGATGATGCTATTCACTGGGTTGACGCAAAAGTAGAGACTGACCCTTTGGTGCGGATTCTTGAAATACCTACATTTTTTATCACCGCGCTCTGGTTAATTGATGGGCAAGAATCTAGTGTTGTCATCACAAAACTCCCCGAGCATTTACAAAGTCTAAGTCCTTTGGTCCAGTATTCATCTCAGGAATTTTTGAGAGTTCTGCGACGGGAACCACATGCTATTGGTATCTGTAATGAACCTTCCCGACCTCCGCGTCAAGATAAACAGAATACATCTGAGCGAGAAACATTTAATGTTTTGTCAATTGATACAGGCATTGATGGGATTATCCCCGCAATGGTTCTCGCAGAAATTGAGGACAGGACAGGTCTACCTACAGCAGATAATTTTGACCTTATTGCTGGGACATCAGCAGGTGGAAGCCTCGCACTCGGTTTAAGTGCAAGGGACGATAAGGGTAAACCCCAGTATAAAGCAAGCGAATTAGTTGATATTTACCAGACTTGGAGAAATGAATTTTTCGCCCACTTTCCCGGATATGTTCGGTCAGACCAAAAAAGCCTAATTTCATCCGTGGAAACGCTTCTCACTGGAGGAGAAAAATTGTCACAAAGCCCTCAAAACGTACTTGGTGCTTATTTTCACAAGGCAACACTTGGAAGTGTTCTTGAAAAGACAAAAACTATGGTTACCTATTACGATACTGAGGCGAATGCTCCCTTTTCTCTCAAAAGTTGGGATCCGGAACACACTGCTGTAGAAATGCGGCATGCGGCATGGATAACATCTGCTGCTTTCACACATTTTAATCCATTTTCACTTCCAATTGGATCTAAAATCCGAACGCTGGTTGATGGTGGAGTATTTATCAACTCTCCTGTTGTATCTGTTTATGAGGAGGCAAAAAGAATAATATCCGAAGAAAGAGACTTCAATCACTTTGAAGATTCCGATATCTTTGTTTTATCGTTTGGAACTGGCAAACTTACCTCGGAGATCGGAGACGAGGAAATGGAAGATTGGGAGGAACTAGAGGAACTTCCCACATTACCGGATGCGATGTTTGATGATCCGCGATCTATGGATGTCCATCAATATCTTAGTTTCTTAGGAGATAACTACGTTCGCTTATATCCTCCTTTAAGTGAGGTGGGTGCTTACATGGGTAGTGTCTCTGGAAGGGACATCACCAATTTTAGAAGTTTAGCAGATAAATTGATTAAAAGTCCCAAATTTCAGAAAGTCTGCAATCAATTAATGGTGGCAATTTGAACTAGATTTTAAGGGTTGTTTTGGCTAAAATTTGGCAAAAACAAGTCCAAAACCCGGGCATGATGACGAGTAGGCTGTCTGCCGAAAACTATCAGGTTCTGCCCTAAACAATTTTATTCCCTCATTCACACGTGTTTCTGCAAATGCACCAAAGTCCGCTCCACTGCACCCAGATTCTCCTCAATCAACTGCTTCCCGATGCTGCCTGCTGCTGTCCGTGCATCCGCGTTGTCTAACCATACTGTAATAGTATCTGCCAACTCTTGCGCAGTCCGAACCAGTTTCGCTCCACCCCGATCCACGAGTAGGGATGCTTCGTGTGCGTTCTGGATCGTCGGACCAAAAATAACAGGTTTCGCCATTGCAGCGGGTTCCATCACATTGTGAACACTGCCCCGAAAACTCCCACCGACAAACGCTATATCTGCCAACCTATATAACTTCGCAAGAAGTCCCACGCTATCAACGATGAGGACATTCACTTCCGACAAGTCTACTTCAGGTGTGAGTTCGGAAAAACAGAGGTAAGCCAATTCCGCTTCGTCGAGATGTCCACGAATTTCCTTTATCCGTTCAGGTCTCGGTTCGTGAGGAACCAGGATCAGATGCGGGTAGGCACCGGGCATATTTTGGCGCAACAATTGATAAGCCGGCAGCAAGACCTTCTCATCCTCCGTATAGGTGCTACCAGCGATAAGAATGGGACGTTTTAGCGTTGCTTGTCCGGGGAAAAATTCGGTGTCAGGTTCAACAGAAACTGCCCGTCGGTAAACCTGCTCATAGCGGGTGTCTCCTGTAACAACAATCTCATGCGCCGGTGAGCAGAGTTCTTGAAAGCGCGCCGCATCCGCTTCCGAAATAGCACAATGCACGCGGATGTACCGATGTACACTCCGAAAAAACGGCTTCGTAAAGCGCGATAACCGTTTCGATTCGGCGTGTAGCGTTCCGGCGACCACGATAATCGGAATACCGTGTTTGGAGGCTTTCCAAACGAGATTGGGCCAAATGTCGAATTTGGAGAAAACTATTAACGAGGGTTCAATCAGTTGTATCAAGCGTTCAGCGTTACGCGGTGTGTCTAACGGGAGATAGACAGCAGCGTCAGCGTAAGGGTAGGATTGTGCATTCGGTGCAACGGAGGGTGAGAAGAAGGTTAAGACAATTCGGGTCTCAGCATAAATCGCTTCGATGAGCGGTTTCGCCTGCTCAAATTCGCCGACAGAGGTAAAGTGAAACCATGCTGTTTTTTCTAAATGTCGAGCGGTCTGGAGTCGGTTTGCCAGTTCCGCAAATACCCGCTTCCGTCCTTTGATGCCTTCTCGGATTTTGGGGTTGCAGCACTGCGCGCAGTGAAAACCTACGAACATTGCGGGCACTGCGAAGGTGTTGTAGGCAAGTTTCCAAAGCATAGTGGACCGTACGAGAACAGGAAATAAGAAAAATGGAAGGATAGAAAAAGGAGGTTAATTCGTCAATTTTTTAGCCTTCCATTCTGAAGGGTAGGTGCTTACAATACGTCTAAGATTTTCTTTTTGAGTGCATCTTTGGGCATCGCGCCGACAATTTGTCCCGCAACTTTGCCGTCTTTAAACACAAGCAGTGTAGGGATACTCCGAACGCCGTACTGCATCGCGGTTTGACGATTGTCATCAACATTAACTTTTCCAACTTTGAAAGTCTCCGAATTTTCCTCGGCGAGTTCTTCCAAGATCGGGGCAATCATTTTGCACGGACCACACCACTCCGCCCAAAAGTCAACAACAATAGGTGTATCCGATGTAAGCACCATTCCTTCAAATGTATCGTCACTAATTTCAAACGTATTCGCAGCCATGATAGCTCCTTTTGTTTAGAATCTAATAGGCAAACTGCCTCTTTGTGATAGACGCAAGCCTAAAGACTTGGGCTTCCGCATTGTAATGCAGAAGCGTTTGTGGTATCAACAAAGGTTGCTTGCTATGCAAGTCTGACACCCTCTCCTCCAAAGGTTGCTACCCCAACCTTGAGTCGTAAAATATGTTCAACCAAGATTCGCCATGACGCGTCTTTCTTGGTATATGAAATCCACAAATGCAAGTTTTTGAGTTAGGAGTTTATGAAACGTTGAAGCGACCAGTCTGATGTAAATTATACAATATTTTAGACCGAATGTCAACGCTTTTCCCAAGCATTTGGTCTCATTAACGAGGG
>JAKZUG010000018.1:0-11890 GCA_047516705.1 Candidatus Poribacteria bacterium
ACACGGAAAAACAACCCCTCAAAACCGAGATTCAGTTAGCTGTAGCTGAGGCATACCTTGCCATAGGAAAAGTGTATTTCGGAAACAAGGACTACGGAAAGGCACTCTCCAATTATCAATCAGCCTTACGAAATGTAGAGAAACAACCCTTAAAAACCAAGATTCAGTTAGCTATGGCATTTACTTATCTCAACCAAAAGGATGCTAAGAATGCCATAGACACTTGTAAACGTATACTATCAATTCGTGAGGCGGATCCGCTGACTATGCCAACGATCAATCCAACTGCTGAAGAATGGCTGACGATAGCGAAGGGAGTCCAACTTTACCTTGAAGCAGAAAATACTACTTTTTTAGCAGGATACAAAGGGGCAGTTGCTAAATATAATGCCGCGCTTACTAAAATTCAAGAAAGTATTTCAACAACAGTCGGTGCCGAATATCAAACAGGGCTTAATTACATTTTGGGTGACCTTTTCTATAAGGTTGAGCGATTTGAGTCGGCGGAAAAACAACTTACCATGGTAATTGAGAATTTTTCCGACAGCAACTTTGTGGATGACGCGTGGTACGCTATCGGTGATATGAACTATAAATTGCAAAGTTATACAGAATGTCGGGATGCCTTTAGAAAAATTTTGGAAAGTTTCCCGAACTCCGATTTGCGGGATGACGCTCAGTATTTCATCGCCAAATCACTGCTGGAGGAGTTGGACTACGAAGGAGCTTATCTTGCGTTTGATGGACTTACTACCAAAAGATTTCAAAAGTATCCAGACTTTCAAGACGATACGAGGTATCATGCCGCCTACTGTCTAAGTCTGCTCGGCAGAGACGATATGGCTATCCGTCGGTACGAAAATTTTCTTGAGCACTATCCGCAAAGTCCGTACCGGGTTGATGCGTACTTTGACCTCGGCACAATTTATGCAAGGCAGCAGGACTATGAAAACGCCCGCAGCAATTACGCGTTGGCGATGCAGCATACCGATGATCAAGCCCTCCTCTCTGAAATTCAGATGGCTATTGGGCATGCCCATTATAACCAAGGTGACTACAAAAACGCGATTGTTGCACACACGTCGCTTTTGGAAAAATATCCGGAGAGTGACTTTATCATAGAAGCTAAACTCGGTATTGCCAACAGCCATTTTCGCATGAGAACATGGCAAGAAGCTGCTGATGCTTACGAACGCGTCATTAATGAGCATCCCGAAGCCACAAAATTTACGCCATATTGTGCCTACCAGATTGGCGAGGCACATTACGGGTTAGCAACTGATCATAGCAAACAAGGCAAGACCGGATTGGTCCTAGAAAATTTTCACAAGGCGTTGAAGTGGTACCAGAAAATCATTGATGACCTCCCTACCGAAACTTCCGATAATCTAGATGAAATTGCAGAACTCCTTATCACGAGTCTCACGCGGATGCGCAACGACTCGGCTGTTCCCAAAGAGCTCCAAAGCCTTGCACAAATAAAAAAAGGAGACTGTTACTTAGCCACTAAACAGTATGGAAAGGCCCTTGCTGAGTACAACACTTTTGTCCAGACGTTTCCTAATAGTACCAGTGATTCTTCTGTCCAAGACAGGATTAAACAGGTTCAGGAATCCATTATTTCTAAGAACCTGCGACAAGAAAAAGTAAGGACGACTGTAGAAGTTCCGATAGAACAACAGATTGCCCAAAAAGCCTTAGCCTCTACCGTGCTCATACTCACAACAGATGCTACTGGAGATCCAATGGCACTGGGGAGTGGTTTCTTTATCAGCGACGACCAGATTGTCAGCAATTGGCATGTTGTTGAAGGAGCAACAACCGCTTATGCATTATCGGTTGATGAGAAAACAAGGTATAAGATTAAAGGAATTATCGCAATGAACCCGAAACAAGACTTAGTTATTCTAAAGGTTTCGGGAGAAGGCAGCCCCTTACCATTGGGAGACAGCAACATAGCCCAGATTGGTGAGTCTATTTACGTCACGGGCAATCCCAAAGGATGGACAGGAACCTTCTCTATTGGTGTTATAAGCAGTTTCCAGATGCGTTATGCCGGAAAACGCATCCAGATCACTGCCCCAGTTTCGCCTGGGAGCAGCGGAGGTCCTGTACTAAACGATAAAGGTGAAGTCATTGGAATTGTTTACGCCGGTCACAGCGGATCTGATGCGCAGAATCTCAATCTCGCTATCCCGGTTAATTATCTGAAGGCACTGCTCAAACGGGTGGGACCTCCGATACCTTTGAGTGCAAGGTAATAACCTCCGGAGCAGATAATCCAATCGGTAGGGATAAGTTTCAAGCCCTGCCTCTACCCGAGTAATTCACCTTATCCGTACTTTATTCATTTACAAGGTGATCTCCTTATGCAATCGGTACTGAGCGACCAATTCTCGCCGATTCGTAGAGCGCATCAAAGATCTTTGCTACGTTCAACACCTCTTCAGCAGGCACCGGAGACGGTAAGCCTTCCCGAACGGCTTTGTGGAACGATTCAAATTCACTCAGTAACCCGGTGAGAAGTTTAGGTGTTTCATTCACCATCTCGTCTTTCTTATCACGGTAGATTTGAAGCGGTTCATAAGTGGCACCCGCTAAATCACCCATAAAGAACGTGCCGCCGATGTTCTCAATGTGCGATGCCCATGCAGTTTCCAAGGTTACCGTCAACCCGCTTTCAAAGCGGATCGTGCCCATCGCGAAATCTTCCACCTCAAATTCTTCAGGATTCCATTTACCCCACGGGTTGATGACATCCTCTCTATGCCCGAACTTTTTCGCTGTCATCCCGAACGCCTCAACGGGTTTCGGACAACCGATCATCCAGAGCAATACATCAAGAATATGCACGCCGATATCAATCAGCGGACCACCACCTGCGATGGCTTTACTCAGAAACGATGGCGAAGCAGGGACACCGCGCCGTCGCATCGCCATTGCCCGCGCATAATAGATGTCGCCGAAAAAACCCTCGTCGTAGAGTTTCCGCAACGTACGTGCCTCTGCACGGAACCGAGATTGTAAACCGATCTGTAGAACCTTACCGCTCGCTTTCTGCGCATCGACCATCGCTTGCCCGTCAATCGCGTTGGCAGCAATCGGCTTTTCACAGATAACGTGCTTACCAGCGTTCAATGCGGCAATGGTGGGTCCAGCGTGGAAGTTATTCGGCGTGCAAACACTCACCGCATCAAGTTCATCCATTGCAGCCAATTCCTCATAATCGCTGAAAACGTGCGGAATGTCGTGCTGTTTAGCGAACGCTTTCGCGCGGGCTTCGTCAATATCGCAAGCAGCGATAATCGAAACACCCTTGACCCCTTTATGACCCGGAAGGTGTTTACCGCCAGCAATGCCACCACAGCCAACAATACCAACATTAACTTCTTTAACCTTAGCCATTTTAGCTCCTTCTTCACTCATTTTAATTAGGACTTACGCAGTTGCTTTGTAAGTCCCCCTGATAAGGGGGATTTAGGGGGTTAAAAACGAAAAATTTCACGACGCATGCTAAATTTGCGTAGGTTCTGTTTATTTAAACGGTCACAACTTGTGGGGCTTGTTCTAAGCTCAGATTGTGTGCCGTTGCCCATTCTGTACCAGCCCAGTGAACACCGTTCGGGTCGCGCCTGCCCTGTGTATCCGTCCATGCGCCGAGAAATTGCCTGCCAAGATCATCCAGGTTCTCCACTAACTTTTCATCCGGTTGCAGTGTGTCGTTGTAATACCGCAGATAATAATCAGGCTTAATCCAGCGATAGTGGTATCCGTAGATGACCACCTTAGAGATGTTCTCTCTGAAATTCAACCCCGCAGCATGGTAGATACGACTTTCAAACAGAAACGCATCGCCTGCTTGAAGAAGCGGTTCATCATACACAAGCGGATCAACTTCGCTCTCACGGATACGCAGCGGTTCACCCAACTTATGGCTTTGTCGGATAAACCACGTTGCACCTGAGTTCGGCGCACTGAAATCTGTTAAACAGTAGCCTACCTTCAGACCAACGCGTGGACATCCTTCGTGCCCGACATCCAAATGTACACCGACATCTCGATGCCAATTACGGTTGTCGGGTTTCTCAGGCACTTGTGGATGCTTATAGATAAGTGCTGTGTTCGTAATATGGATATTTGTACCAAGCAGTTGAAGAATCAACGGCACCGCCTTTGACTGTGTTGCAAGATCGGCGAATGCTGGCTCTTGCACCAAACCGTCCCGCCGATGCGCGTAATAGCCGTGGTATTCAAACGATTCCATGAGCCGGTCGCCTGTTTCAGTTAAACGATCAATCATCTCGCTATCAATTGCAGAACGCACGATGAGGTAACCGTTCGCCTCAAATTCCGAGCGTTGTGCCTCCGTCAACTGAACAAATTCCATTAGTTTTCTCCTTTACCTGCCGAGTTTTCCAGACGGGCTTGCAAACTACACCCTGATAGTGGTTGATAGACACGTGGAAATATGCTATCATAAATGCAAAATTGTGTCTACTCATTAACGGGACAATGAAAACGAATCTTTTCCGCGCGCTTCTATCGGCTCTCTTATCTATGGTGTGTTTGGTATCAGCAGAACAAGGCACATCTACCGAAGCAGCACGCGCATACCAAACAGGCTTGCAAGCACTCGTCCGGAAAGAGGACTCCACGGCTCTCACAGCGTTTCAGGAGGCAATAAAACTGGACGCATCGCACGCTGAAGCACACTACCAACTCGGTCTGCTTTACGGCAAACAATCACAGTGGAAACCGACGATACATGCACTCCAGAATGCTATTAACCTTACGCCTGATTTCGCGGATGCACATGTTCGTCTCGGCGAGGCACATCTTATCGGTATGGCGAACGCGAAAGAAGCCGTTGAGCCGCTGCAACGCGCTTTACAACTGCAACCAGACCTCTTCAAAGCACGCAGGCTCTTAGGCACTGCCTACCTCCGTCAAAACCGAATCGATGAAGCAATTCATCACCTTAAACAGGCACTGCAGGACAGCGAAGCGCGTTACCTTCTCGGTATCGCTTACTTCCAAGCAGAGGATTTTATGCAAGCAATCCCTCACTTTGAGGCAGTCATTAAACACGACAGTCGTCACGCCAAAGCACATTTCAATTTGGGGAACTGCTATCTACGCACAGGGAAAATTACTAAGGGGCGTGCTGCCCTTCGTACATTTGAGAAACTCACCCGTGAAGAGGAACAACTGGCAACACTCCAACGTTTGATTCTTGACAACCCACAACGCCTTCAACTCCGTTATCAACTCGCGGAACTGCACATCAAGCGAACAGAATGGAAACCGGCTATTGCAGAACTCAAAGTGTGTCTTGCCATATCGCCACATGATGAGAAGGCATCCGAACTAATCGGTTATATCTATCTTCAAACAGAGGCGTACTTGGAGGCACTTGAGATATACGGACATCTCATTGAATCACATCCAGAGAGTGCAGTATACCGGAATAGTCTCGGCATTGCCTACATGATGCTGAAAAAACCTCGGCAGGCGATTACGCAATTTGAAGCAGCAGTACGTCTTAACACAACAAACCCACAACTCTTTCGCAACTTGGCAAACGCCTATCGGCAAATCGGTGAACAGGCGAAAGCAGAACAGGCGTATCAACGTTATCGTTCCCTGACAAAGTAAACTTCCGCTTGCAACGACACTATGAACAATTCACAATCTCGATCTTCAAGTGCTACTAATACTTCCGGCTCCTCGCAGCGGCAAAAGAAGCAACAGCAGCAAGAACATGCCGACGTGTGCGTTATCGGTTCTGGAGCAGGCGGCGCGGTCGTCGCAAAAGAACTCGCTGAAGCCGGGTTATCGGTAATCATTTTAGAGGCAGGCGAAAATCACGACCCCACCACTTTCGGTAGTTACGAACCGGAGATGCTGCGTCGCCTCTTCTGGGATAGCGGTTTACGGCGCACACGCGATGACGCGATCGTTATCTCGCAAGGCAGAGGGGTCGGTGGTTCAACCGTCCATAACCTCTGCTACGCTGTCCGTCCACCACAGGTACTATTAGACAGGTGGGGCGTTCCAAACCTCTCGTCGAACTTCAAACGTGTAGAGCAGATGCTCGGCGTTACACAGATACAGGAGACAGACGTAAATCGCCTAAACGCTGTTATCCGTCGCGGATGCGAAGTAATGAAGTGGCACGGTGTCGTGCAAAGACATAATCGCGGTGCATGTCCCGCATGTGGTGCGCAGTGTCTTTTCGGATGCCCACTCTCGAAATTAACGCAGGACAACCCAACAAGAATGGGCAAACAGAGCATGGCGGTCACGTATATCCCTTTGGCTCTTGCCGCAGGCGCACGACTCTATAGCAACTGCACAGCTGAGAAAATCCATAGAAAAAAAGGTAGAGCCGTTGGTGTTTCTGCAAGGCTGCCATCAGGCAAATTGCATGTGCAAAGCAAGGTGGTCGTACTCGCTGCGGGTGCCATCAACTCTCCACAACTCTGGTTAAAAAGCAAACTCCCAAATTCAAACCGACGGGTAGGGACAAATCTTCATCTGCATCCTGCTGTCTTCGTCGGCGGAATCTTCAACGAAACCATTGATGGACACCTCGGTATTCCGCAAAGTTACTATATTGATGAGTTCCTCGACTTAGAAAAGTCGCCGGACAGCGGCTACCTACTTATGCCGGCTTTCGGTTCACAGATGATAGTTGCCGCAAGCCTGCCAGGATTCGGCGAGAGCCACCGAGAACTGATGGAACGCTACCGGCATATCGCCGCTCTCCTTGTCCTCTTACACGACAGAACGACGGGACAGGTCTCAGTCAATTACAAAGGTGCGCCAAACATCGCATATCGATTGCGACGGTCGGATAAAAAGGTCTTAATAGAAGGTGCAATCAATGCCGCCCGTCTGCTTTTCGCTGCAGGCGCGACAGAGATTGTGATGCCCTACACACAACACCTCCCTATCAAAACAGAAGCAGACCTTGAAATTGTCCGCCAACGCGGTATTGTGCCAAACGACATCATGCTCGCTTCAAGTCATCCACAAGGCACACTCCGAATGGGTGAACATCCGAACCGAAGCGTCGTCAAGTTTTCAGGGGAATCTCATGCGGTGAAAGGCTTATTTGTCGCCGATGCGAGCCTCTTTCCAACCTCTATCGGCGTGCCACCAACATTGACGATCGCAGCACTTGCTGAGCATGTCGCAGCTCAGATAATTGAGAGTGGTATCGTCCAGTAGTGCTAACAAATCTATGATTGAATCGATCCCACACCATCCACTCGGAAACTTCCCAACCCCCGTGCGGCGTCTCTTAAAACTTGAGCGCGTGCTCGGTTTCCAGTCGCTCTGGATAAAACGGGACGATCTGAGCGGCCCGTTGGGCGGCGGCAATAAGGTGCGAAAACTGGAGTATATGTTCGCAGCGGCAGCACAAGGAGACACGAAAAAGACGCTCTTCACAATCGGTCCGACAGGCTCTAATCACGTTCGGGCAACAGCCGTCTACGGCAAAGCGTCTGGATTCCGGGTGGAATGCCTGCTCTTTAAACAACCGCCTACCGACTATTCCGAAACGAACTATCTCACAATTTGTGAACACGCTGCACAGGTTTACGAGGTTGAACGTATGAGCACAATGTTCGTCCGTTATGCGTACGAACAGATGAAAACGGCTCTTGGCATCGGAGAGGAACGCTATTTCATTCCAGCGGGCGGTTCGTCACCGCTCGGCTCTGTCGGTTATGTGAAAGCGGTTTTAGAATTAAAATCACAGATTGAGGAAGGTATCCTTCCAGAACCACGGTTTATCTTCGTACCGGTCGGGACATGCGGCACTATGGCTGGCTTGGAAGTCGGGGTCCGGCTTGCGGGGTTGCAATCCCACGTGGTCGGCATCCGTGTTGCCGACCGCGTGGTCGCAAACGTGTGGGCAATCTCTCGCATGGTACGGCGGATCCTCCGTCTCGTCGGCGTGGCAGATTCAAGTAATATCCACACACGCGGCATTGAACTCTGGCACGACGACTTTGGAGACGGATACGCCATCCCCACCGAAGCTGGCACCGGTGCTGTCGCGATGATGGCTGAACACGAACGGATCACGCTTGAAAATACCTATACCGGTAAGGCACTGGCAGGACTCATCCATTATGTAACGGCGCACGGATGTGAAGACGAACCGATACTCTTCTGGCATACGTACGGTACAACCTAATTTCCGCTGCTGGCGAGGTTTCCAACCTCGCCAATACAAAACCGATAAGCATAACAAGACACACTACAATTCAATCACAAACACAAAAGGGAAAACACATGGGAGCAGAGAACGGTAAACCAAGTTTCGTCCAAACTGGCATGTCTATCATCGACTGCGACCTCCACAACCGGTTGCCCTCACACCAAATGCTCTATCGGTACCTACCCGATTACTGGTGTGACTATTGCGAAGAATCTGGTTTCCCCGGACCCGACGCAAATGACTATCCAGAGGGTGTACCGACCTCAACACATCCGGAAATCACGCATCCGTCAGAAGACTGTCCAGCATCGGATTTGGCACTTCTACGTAAGCACGCCCTCGATTTCTGGGAGGTCGAATACGGGATACTTACGTGCGGGTATCGCGTGCAAAGCGTTCACAACGAAGAATTGGCGGCAGCACTCGCTTCGGCAGTCAACGATTGGCAAATTGAGCACTGGCTCGACCCCGAACCGCGTTTACGTGCTTCACTGATTGTGCCAAGCCAAAACCCCGAACTCGCAGCACGGGAAATTGAACGTTTAGGTGACCATCCGGGGTTCGTGCAGGTAATGCTACCTGCCCGATCGCAGGCACCTTATGGTAATAGACGCTACCATCCGATCTACACCGCTGCTGTCCGTCATCAACTCATCGTCGGTATCCATTACGGCGGCGCACCCGGATTGCCACCGACATCTGTAGGATGGCCCTCAACCTATTTGGAAGAATACGTCGGTATGTCTCAGGTATTTCAGGCACAAGTCTTGAGTCTCGTATCCGACGGGGTTTTCGATCAATTTCCCGATTTACGCGTCGCTCTCATAGAAACTGGTGTCACATGGATGCCGTCGCTTATGTGGCGTTTTGATAAGGAGTGGCGAGGCTTGCGCGGGCTAACACCCTGGGTAAAGCGACCCCCATCAGCGTATATTCGAGAACACATCCGACTAACACTCCAACCGATTGACGCACCACCAACCGCAGCGGAGCTGCTTCAAATTGTCGGACAACTCGACTCCGAAGATATGCTCATGTTCTCAAGCGACTACCCGCACTGGCACTACGATACCCCTGAAGAGGCTTTCCCTGCACAGTTACCCCAATCGCTGACACGTAAAATCTTGTCCGAAAACGCGCGGGAGTTTTACCACCTCTAAAGAGGACTGCGAAATAGACCACTGGTAGCATTTACCAAAAGGAGATGGCAATGACAACTCACGAGTCACTTGAGGCAAAAGTTGATCAACTGTTTGCAGAATGGGATAAACCCAATTCCGCAGGTGCTGCCTTGGCGGTTACCAGAGATGGTAAAATCATCTATGAACAGGGATACGGGACAGCGAATCTGGAATACGAAACCCCGATTACGCCGACAACCGTCTTCGACATCGCTTCAGTATCCAAGCAATTTGCGGCGTTTGCCATCACCACTTTAGCGCACGACGGGAAACTTTCGTTAGATGATGATATACGAGTGCATCTCCCCGATGTCCCGGATTTCGGTAACACAATCACAATTCGACATCTCCTGCATCACACCAGCGGACTTCGGGATTGGGTCCAGTCTCTTGTCATCGCTGGTGTCGCAATGGATGACGTGATTTCCTTTAAGCATATTTTGAAAATGGTCCGGCATCAGAAAGCACTCAATTTTGAGCCTGGGGAGGCGTATCTATACAGCAATACGGGGTATAATCTGCTGGCAGAAATCGTCGAAACAGTAACAGGAGATTCGTTTCGAGAGTGGACTGATACCCATATCTTTAAACCGCTCGCCATGACTAATACCCACTTTCACGACGACCACCAAATGATTCTGAAGAACCGCGCATACTCGTATCAAGTCGTCGAAAACGACCCGTTTAAGCATGCCATTAACAATACAACTGCCCTCGGTTCAAGCTCTCTTTATTCGACGGTTGAAGATCTGGCGAAGTGGATGCTGAATTTTGATAACACACGTATCGGTGAACAGACAGTGATTGACCAGATGCACCAGCGTGGTGTGCTAAATAACGGGGAACAGATTAGTTACGCTTTCGGGCTGAACATCGGTGAATATAGAACGTTGAAGACAGTCGATCACAGTGGATCGTGGCGGGGATTTCGGAGTCATTTAATCCGTTTTCCAGACCAGAAATTCGGCGTTGTCATCTTATGCAACCTTGACACCTTTAACCCGCTCCATCTGGCACAAAAAGTCGCAAATATCTATCTTGCCGATGTCCTCGCTCCCATAGAAGCATCCGAGCCAAAGAAAACAGCAGCACCTGCTGAGGACATTAAATCTGAACCGCTGACACCAGAACAGTTGATAGAATTTGAGGGTGATTATTACACCGGAGAGCTTGATACAACCTACAGCATTAGCATGCACAGGGATCAACTTGTGGCACAACATATACGGCATGATGACATATTGCTAACTTACGCCGACGGTCATTTCCTTGGGAACACGTGGTTTTTTCCAGAGATCCATTTCACACGAGACGACACCGGACGCGTCACAGGATTTAAACTGACCGGAGGCAGAGTCAAAAACCTACATTTTGAGAAAAAGACGCGTTAAGAACCAGAAGGTATACAGTTTAAGAGACAGAAGATAAATCTAACCCCAGGGCAACGTGAGTTCGATAATAAAAATGCAGATGTGACCGTAGGTTGGGTAGAGCGGTAAAAAACCAAGCCCATTTAGTTTATACGGAGCATGCCGATTTTGATGACCTACTTCGCTTAGGTAGATATAGCGAAACCCAACAATCAAGTGTTGTTGGTGTAAGAGTGTGTTGGGTTTCACTCATATTTTGGTGGTCTCAGGTTTCTGGATACTTAAGAGTCATTTGCTACGTGCAGTTTTCAGTAAGTTCCCGTTCTACCCAACCTACGCGTTAAGTCGAACTCACTTTAGGGTAACCTTTTCCAATCCGTGCTTGCCTTGACGGAAGTTTTTGTTGACATTTAAATAAAATGCCATATAATAAGAGAATTAACTGTATCTTGAACGATTTGCTAATCAGACTAATGGCTTAATCCAGCATCTTGGCTCTGAGAGGGTTTTGGGTAAACCAATGCTATAACTGAATTTTCGTCGGAGTTGGAAGGAAGGATTTATTGGATCAATGACACTCAACGAACACATTGACGACATACGCGAAGGTTTAAAAATAAATCGTTATCCAGATGAGGCAGCAGTTACACAAAGCATCGTGCTACGGCTACTCGATGCATTAGGTTGGTTTACGTACAATACTCAAGTTGTGTTTCCTCAATACGGACTGGAAGGAAGAAAAGTAGATTTTGCCCTGTGTCATCCACCATCAAAGCCGACCATTTTCATTGAGGTTAAGCGAGTCGGAAATATTGAAGGTGCCGAGAGACAACTATTTGAATATGCTTTTCACGAAGGCGTACCAATCGCTATTCTCACTGATGGTCAAGAATGGCACTTTTTCCACCCAAGTGGACGAGGAGATTACAGAGAACGTAGAGTATACAAACTGGATCTAATTGAAAGAGACAGTGAAGAAAGTGCTGAACGTCTTAACAGATACCTGAATTACGATTCAATCCGTACGGAGGAAGCTGTTGAGGCAATCAAGGAGGATTATGAGAAGGTCCTTCAGCAAAGACAAGTTGCTAAACGTTTACCAGAGG
>JAKZUG010000019.1:0-3166 GCA_047516705.1 Candidatus Poribacteria bacterium
TCCGAGTGTCTATCACGAAATACCAGCGTTTACGAGCCGTCCCGGAATGATGACCCCGGATTGGGAACATAAAGATGCGGATCCTATTATAGCCCAGAAGGCGGTTGAATATATTGAAGGACAAGCCGATGCGGATGCCCCCTTCTTCCTCTATCTGACCCCTTCCGCACCGCATGAACCTTGCACAGAGGCAGTCGTCCCAGACTTCGCACGCGGGCAAAGCAGTGCCGGTCCCCGTGGTGATCTGGTATGGCTCGTGGATTGGATGGTCGGTGAAGTCATGGATGCGTTAGAACGCACTGGCAAAACAGACGAGACGCTGATTTTTGTCACGAGTGATAACGGCGCATTGCCCGGCGACCGGATTCAGGGAGATGAAAGTCCGATGCCGTATCATCTCTACGACCATAAGTCGTGCGGTGACTGGCGTGGCTACAAGGCACATATTTGGGAAGGTGGACATCGTGAACCGTTGATTGCGCGTTGGCCCGGTGTGATCGCACCGAACACCGAAACCGATACATTAGCGTGCCTCACCGATCTGATGGCGACCTGCGCAGCAATTGTTGGTACGGAAGTGCCAGATGACGCAGGACAAGACAGTTGTAACATCTTGCCTGCGTTATTGGGTGAAGAGATAGAAAGCCCGCTGAGGGAAGCGATTGTGCATCACTCCAGTAACGGTGTTTTTTCCATCCGTCACGGCGATTGGAAGTTAATACTGGAGACACAAGGTTCAGGGGGATGGCCCCCACCGAGGGATGGCGGTCCCAAACCGGGTACGCCGGGGCAACTGTATCATATCTACGACGACCCGAGTGAAACAAACAATGTATGGGAAACGTATCCAGAGATTGTGGAACGACTGACAGCGTTGCTGGAGAGATTTAAGCAGGATGGACACAGCCGAATGTGAGAAGGCTATACATTGTCTGCCTTAAAGGGGAGAATGCGTACTCGCGTTCGGTCTTCGGTAACAGTAAGTAAAGCCCCACTTTCCAAGACTGATTCGTGTTCACGCAGTACCTCCATTAACAAGTTCCCCAAAGCCTGAGGCATGATGTCCTTAGCACGAACTTGAATTACACTCGGGGCATACGTAAAGGTAGTGGCTAACAGCATGCCAAAGTCAAGATCTCTTGTAAATACAACATAATCGTTCTGACGGGCCCAAGCCATGATGACGTTATCTGACGCTCGTGGATCACCGACTTCCTACCAATGAACAGCATGCCACCCGTGTTGCTCAAAAACATTAACCCACTCAGGTGGAAGGTTCATGTCAATCAGAAATTTCATAGGCACTCAACGGCACCTCAATTTCTTGAACCCGCCATGCAGCATAGTTAAGAGCTTGGCGGATATCCTCTTCTTCTAAATAGGGATAGGCTTTCAGAATATCAGCTTTGGAATAGCCAGAAGCAACTAAGCCAACAACTGTGCTGACGGTGACTCGCATGCCACGGATACATGCTTTGCCACCCATCACTTGCGGATCAAACGTTATCCGGTTTAGATTTTGTATCATTTTTCCTCCTGTCATCGGCGTATTCAACATGGAAAGCCTGTGAGTGGCTACCAAAGTTTTCACACAGTATTTCAGAGATCAGTAGCAATTATACTCTCAAATAAACTAAAAGTCAACCTAAACCGAGAGGCATTCAGTTTTCAGTTTCTGCCCATTTTAGGTGAAATGTCGCTACCGGGAGGTCGCTCCTACAGAAGACGAAGTCGGGATTCAAAATCCCTCCTACAGGAAAACTGAATGCCTCTGACCTAAACCTTAGGAACGTAACTGCAAATTGCATAAGGAGTTACAACTATGGAAAACACCACTATACTTGATTCACTTTTTCGATTATCAGGTCCGTCGCAAGCCGATATCGACTCTTTCCATAACGATGGTTACATCGCTTATCCAGACGTGTTCACAGACGACGGCAGAGAAGGGCTGATTGAGGAAATCACACAGCATTTTGAACCGACACGTCAGTATATTGAGACGTTGAATAACGGCGAGAAACCAGAGCGTGCCTATTTTATTCGTCCGTGGAACGATCGCCGTGAATACAGTGACCGGCTTATCGATGATCCTTTCATTACGGCATTGATATGTGCCACCATTGGCGATGCGTACCACTATTGTCACTCCGCACTCAACATAGCACCCCGCGGCATCGGTCCAATCCCGTTCCATCAGGACCACCACCATTGGAAACACGAAAACCCTGTCAACCTCGCGGAACGCGACAACTACTACATCCAGATCCTGTACTACCCGAACGGCTTCACACGTGGTGATCGGAACCTCAAAGTTATTCCGGGCAGCCATAAGGTAGCACCGACGAAAGAGGCGACCCCGGAACGGATGCTTGCAGGCGACTACGACAACGAAGCTGGACGCAAACTGGAAGAGAAACGGCTTGAATTGCCACCGGGTAGCATGGTCTACATTGATGCACGTATCTTCCACGGGGTTGAGGCAAAACCTGTGGATTCACCACAGTCCTATCGCATCTTCAACATTGACATCTTCAAGGAGGCAGGACCGCCGCATCGTTACACGCAGGAGATCCCTGAGGAATGGATGGCGTGCGCGACACCGTTCCGTCAGAAGTTATTTGATCGTCAGGCGTATACAGAAGGATGTTGGAACTCGTAAAGATTCTCAATCCTGTGGCCTCAATTTCGGATTGAAATGGAACTCGTTCCAACAACAAGAACTTGCTGTCTTCGTGGATTACCCCTCCTATAACTCACCACAGTTCTTTGCAACCCTATTGACTTAAACCGTCGTTTGGGGTACAATCGTTATCAAAAATAGGGAGTTGTAATGAACACATCAGACCGTCCAAACATTCTTTGGATCTCGTTAGAGGATACAACACCGCGTTTCGGTTGTTATGGAGATATGCTCGCGCGTACGCCGAATATTGACCGGCTCGCCGCAGGCGGGTGTCGGTTTCCGAATGCGTTCTCGACTGCCGGGGTCTGTGCCCCGAGCCGTTCTGCAATCATTACCGGTATGTACCAGACCTCCATCGGTACGCACCACATGCGAACAGCGCACACGAACCAAAACACACCTGACATGCCGACACCGTATTCTGCTGTACCGCCACCTTATGTTAAGACTTTCACGGAATACCTCAGAGGCGCGGGCTAT
>JAKZUG010000020.1:0-3752 GCA_047516705.1 Candidatus Poribacteria bacterium
ACAATGATATATGCCCTGTCAACAATGTCAAGCGTTTCAGCAGCGTTGTGGTCGGTAATGAGCACCCCCAAGTTGCGGTCGCGTAAATGCAAGATGAGCTGCTTAATGTCTGCGACAGCAATGGGATCTATTCCAGAAAGCGGTTCATCGAGCAAAATGAAATCGGGTTGGGCTGCAAGGGCTCGCGCTATCTCCGCTCGGCGACACTCACCCCCAGATAGTGTGTATGCTTTGCGCGGTAACAGGTTTGAGATGCCAAGCTCGTCTGTCAGTTCACGGATACGAGATTGGCGTTCGGATTTGGGTGTCCCTTGTGCCTCAAGAATCGCTTCAATGTTCTGTTGAACCGTCAGTTTACGGAAAATTGATGTCTCTTGCGCCAGATAACCGATGCCGAGCCGGGCCCGCCTATACATCGGATAGAAGGTGATATCTTTATCGGCATACGTAATTCTGCCCGAATTGGGGCGAATCAGTCCTACTACCATGTAGAACGTCGTTGATTTGCCAGCACCGTTGGGACCGAGCAGCCCGACGACTTCGCCTTGCTGTACCGATAGACTCACCTCATTCACAACAATAGGACCGTTCCTTGTATAGCGTTTTACGAGTCTATGTGCTTGTAATTCTGTTGCCACGATTTTTATATGGTGTCTCACTATGATTGACAAATTGCGTCAATCTGATTAAAGCAACGACAAATTGTACGTTTAATAACACAATTTCGTTCCTATTTATCTTTTATCCCTCAAGATGACTGGACTTTTCCCTTGCATCCGAAGAAGCCTAACGAAATTCATAACGCCTTAAGACTACATAACGTATCCATCGTGCAAAGCGTTGACAAAAAGGTTTAGGAAAGACACGAACCCCTCGGATTACACAATCGCTTAATTGTTCTCGGATTCTTCCGTTTCAGCGTCTGGTTCTGTGTCATCGGGATTTCCAGTGTCCGTATCAGTCTCTTCTTCCGAGTCCACATCTTCAGAGTTTCCTGCCTCAGCATCAGATTTCTCTTCCGCGTCCGCGTCAGCATTACCCGTCCCGGCATCTGCGTCTTTTTTGCCTTCTTCAGTCTTAGTTTCTGTTTTCTTAGGAGCAGCTGTGGCAGTTTTTTCTTCGCCAATCTCCTCACGATTTTCGGTATTCTCATCCGTTTCTGTGCTTACCGGTGCGGCTTGTGTGACACTAACTTTGAATTTAACGCCACCTTCGCCAGTCTGTTTACCTGTTGTCCGATTGAAAGTGAAAAGTTTGGTTTCGAGCCGATCTTTGTTTTGTAAGACGACGACGTTCTCTTTAAGAACGATAGTATTCGTCAGATTGTTCATGATAGCATGGTCACAGGTAGCGAAGATATTTTGATCTCGGATTTCTACATTGCCCTCAGCAATAATTTCTGTTGTCGTTTCAGTTTCAAGGTCACTCTTCATGGTAATTTTATCAGCGTTGAGAAACCCGATCTCAACACCTTGTGCGTTATACCGGACCGTCTTGGCTTCGTCGATAAGAATCGTTATACCTTCCTTCTCATATCTCTCCATTCTTTCCGAGGTACCGATGATTGTTTCCTTACTCGTTTCTACTGGGACACCCGTATTTTCAGCAGGGGCAGCCTTCTGTACGGTGTTCTCTGCTGCTTGAGTGTCCACACTCTTAGTGGCTGAAGAACGCTCATTCGTTTCCGTATCCTCCGCACTGAGCGTTAGAGAAGCAAAGCAGACAAGGAATATTAGAAAACCGGCGTACGCATAAAAATCACAAAATTTGTGGAGCTGAGATCTACGTTCACGGCTACTCTGGTTCAATCGGGGTTTTATGATATTCATCAAGTTTTTCGGGTTGGAAACCCCCGAATTCATTCGGGGGGAAAACCCGCTCCTATAGTTTGTTATTCCCCAAGAAGGGGGCATGCCGTTTTTTCGCCACGAACATGGAGGCGATCCTCTCCGATGTGCTGCTTCGTTCGGTAGAACTCGCACTTTCTACTTACTTGACCTGACACGGTGCCTTTGAGAAAACAGGTAAAACTCGCTCGCGCGGTATATATTGCCCCATCCAGATCACGGTATCCAAGAGGGTAGAGGCTTGGGGAGCACCCTTGGGTATATCCCTACCAATAGAATACACCTTTTGACTACCATTGTTCAGGCTGCCACGCCAAGATACCGCGATATTTTACTGTAGTCAATGAGTTACCCTCGTGAAACCTATAGACTTGGCTGACGTATTCCACAAGCCCCGAATTTATTCGGGGGTCACTGACGTGTTTTCTCATCTTTAGGATAAAGTTTGAATCGATTATTTTTCATTTTTACAGTTTCAAGCGTCGGATTCGCTAACATTTCTGTTCCAACCCAGGTGGAATCTCCACGCACAACTGTGGCTTCATCGGGAGCATACAACTTACCTGCAAGGTTCTGCCAATGGAGTATCTCCGTAAACAGTTTACCATCTTTACTGACACCGACGACATTCCCTGTCAGGTGCAGACTGTCCTTCTTAGTGCCATTGAGAAATCGTTTGCCTTTCTGGCTATTCAAGGTGATAGAAACAACACCGTCTTCAAAAATCTGAACAGTCGGATTTTCCACTTCGACATAACTTCCGTGGAATGTTGAAGTATCCCCGACAAGCGTCCATTTGACGACCCCCGCCTCGGTGTGTTGCGTAGAAAACCTGTCCAGTTTCTGCGTTGGGACCGCTTCTATAGACTCATCCGGCGCACTGACTGGGGTTTCTGTCCTTCTACAACACGTTACACAGAGCAGCAAGCACACAAACACCCCTATGAAAATGCAGCTAATTCTGTGTCTTCCACCGCCGATGCATCCAAATCCATTGCGCTGGATACTGTCGGATATAGGATTCAATAATTTTCGTGAATTTCTGTGTATTGACAACAAGGTCTTTCTCTTTTGTGCTCGTCCGTTTCAACGCCAAAGGTGGTTCAATGATTGCACGATGCGAACCGTCGGGTTGACGGATAATGAACGTCGGTAGTATTGCCGCACCTGTTTTAAGGGCAATAGCAACCGGACTATACGGTGTATAGGCACGCCTGCCAAAAAAATCGACAAAAACACCGCTGACAGTCGTATCAACATCGGCGACGATGCCGAGCAACTCATTGCGTCTGAGGCATTGAAGTGCTTGCCGTATCCCTGTATCCCGGTCAATAGTTGCATAACCGGCTTTCTCTCGGTAACGCGAGACCAAGGCATTTAAACGCGGAGAGCGCAATTCACGGACAATAGGGGTCAGCGGAGCAACTGTGGCAGAAATACTAGCGGCGAGAAGTTCCCAATTCCCGAAATGCCCTGTTAAAATAATCGCGCCTTTTCCTTGTGCCAGTGCCTGCTCCACATGCTCGATCCCTTCAAAAGTGACGTATCGCTGGATTTGCTTGCTCCCCAAACGAGGAAACCGCATAAACTCTACGATAGTCTTGCCCAGATGTTGGAAGCACTGTTTAGCGATTCTTCTGGCACAGCGTTCATCTGAGAGTGTCAAACTACACCGTAGATGTTCGCACGCCAATTCTCTATATTGGGACGCGAGCCAAAATACAAGCGTTCCCAACCCTCCGCCGATAGCGAGTGCTACCGGACGCGGGATCCGAGATACGCAGAATCCAATCGATTTGGCGGCAAACGCATAGCACCAATCTTTCATTGTTTAATAGTATACTAAATTTCCCGCTAAATTACAAAGAAAAATGTAAAGCAACACAAATCCTAACGTGTATAAGC
>JAKZUG010000021.1:0-2639 GCA_047516705.1 Candidatus Poribacteria bacterium
GTTTTTTACAACAGAACCGCCGATCGGATGACATGTTGAGGCGCGGCGTTCCCACAGGTGATAGACCCCGCCCTAAAGGGCGAGGCTTCCGCAAACTTATGCGAAAGCGTTTGTGGAATTCAGAAGCGGACTGGATGCTTCAACACAACAGCCTACGATCCTGTTGAACAGGACGATAGGTCTTACAACTGCTAACCCAAAGGAAGCTACCCCTTCCTTAAGAATGTTTATCGCAGCGTTCTGGTCTCGGTCAAGATGCGTATGACAACTTCGACACGTCCACTGACGATCTGTTAATGTTAGGGCTTTATTATGATATTCACAAACAGAGCAGCACTTTGTAGAGGGTATCCATCTACCAATCTTCAGCACAGAACGTCTCCGTTTTTTCGATTGGTATTTGAGTTTTTCAAGAAACTCACCGAAAGCGAGGTCAGAAATCTGTTTGCCCCAAAGCTGCTTCATAGCATCAAGGTTCAAGTCTTCAAAGAACATTGTATCAAAGTTACGACACAGCTCTATTGCCAGTTTCCAATGATGATCCGCTCTTTGATTGGCAGTCTTCTTATGCAGACGGGCAATAGTCTTGCGCGCTCTCTCTTGATTGTTAGAACCTTTGACCTTACGAGAATACTGTCGTTGGGCTTTCGCGAGTTCCTCGGCGTTGCGTTTGTAGAACATCGGAGACGCATATCTTTTGCCATCACTGCCAGTCAGGAAGTCTTTGATCCCAAAATCGAACCCTTCCGCTTTACCAGTCTTGGGTTCGGGAATGACTTCCGAGTAATCTTCAGTGAGCGTGATATAAATGTCGCCGAGTGCGTCTCTCGTCACTTGAACCTGTTTGATAGCACCTTGAACTTCACGATGAAGCGCGAAACGATACCAATGCCCATTCAAGCGGATTTTATACGTCGGATGATTTCTTTCCTTTTTCTGTGCGTCCAAAACTTTTTCAACTTTAACTTGTTCACCAGAGAACGTCATACCTTTATGTTTCCTACACTTCTTGAAACGCGGATGTCCTCTTTGATGCGTAGACATTTCTCGGAAACTCCGTGCCAAACGTTTGAGGATATTTTGCACACACCACGCATACGGGATATGCCAATGTTTGTATGTTTCCAACTTCTTGAGCTTCGTCAGATGTTTGGACATCTTCGCATACGAAAGTCCTTTGCCATATCTGCGGTAATACCGCATAGAAAGCGCAAGGAAGTGATTTCTCACAAGACCGCAGATATTCAAGTCGTTGTGCAGACGTTTCAAACATTTATCATGAAAAAGTTTATGTTGGGTGTTTCGCATAGTCTCATCCAGCATAGCCCCCGATACTATTCAGCAGTGGCAGAGACCTCGCTTTGCAGCAAGGATAGTATTCTCTGCCGACTATGCTGCTAATATTTTACTACATTCTGGGGCGTTTGTCAAGTAAAATATGCTTTTTCCCTTACACAACGCCTGGGTCTAATACACGAGAGCGGTGTCTACATCCCCCCACTAAAGTAGGGGGTTTTGACACCGAAACTTAATAAAAATATTATTTTTTTCTTGACGAAAATAGTGCAATAGTGTATTAATTATTATCATAATATGAGTTTGGTTAAATGTATCGCCCCTGCTGGCGGGGTTCTTCAAGACTCAGAGCAAGAAGTACCGCAAACTGTCAGTTTGCGATACAGGAGGCTTTCCAGCACGTAGGTTGGGTTGAACAGAACATAAAAATCAGACGCACTCGCCCCAGAAATCTTCCGATTCTCAGACTGCTTGAAAACTCTAAAATGTAGTGAACTTAACGCTTCATCACACGCGGATCCGTTTGCTGGGATGTTGGGTTACGCTATAGACTTCTACGCGCTGTCAGCATCGGAAAACAGACATCTATTTCGTGAAGAGTGCCTCGTTTTTTTCGTTTAACCCCGCAGAATGCCATACGCGCATTCGGCGGTCAAGCGAACCCGCAAATAGCACCGGAACCTTACAACCTTTTTCCAGACAGACCGTTAGAACTCGGTGCAGGCCGGCAGATCGGTGGAAATCAAGGAAATGATATGTTCCTTGATGGAATCATCGACGATGTTATCATCTGGGATCGTGCACTCTCCGAAGACGAAGTTGCCGATCTGGCGAGCAGTGAGCGTCCAGACAAGGCTCTCGCTGTCAAAGCAGAAGGCAAGTTAACAACCACATGGAGAAAGGTTAAATCCTATCACCATCGCTAAGTACAATTAACCCGAAAAAAAGCTCCGGATTTCATGAATCCAGAGCCTTTTGCTTACGGAATATCACGGCATGGGAGGAGATACACAATGCAGGATTATTACGGGATTGGAGAGGTTTTCGTCAAAGTCGCAAACCTTGAGCATGCGGCGGCGTTTTATCGAGACCTACTCGGATTCGAGGTAGTGGAGCGGAACAACCGGCAGCTTTATATCTACTTAGAAAATGGACATCTCGTCCTCAAGGAAGACGGAAGCCCTGGACATGATGCAGGGGGCCCCATGCACTTCGCCTTTGTAACAAGCACCGAACGTATTAACCAACTTGCCGAACAATTTGCAGCCCTATCTTACCGCACACGCGGACCTTTTGATTTTGATGACCCACTCGGTAGATGTCGGGCTTTCTTCATCTTTGAC
>JAKZUG010000022.1:0-9284 GCA_047516705.1 Candidatus Poribacteria bacterium
ACTTTAACCCCTGCTTTTCCAAAATTAACATATTCCATAGATAGATTTCCTTAACCTCTCGTAGACCGATTTTTCAAAACAGACAAGTTTAAAAGTATATTCTTAATTATGAGCTTCACTATAATTTTCGTTCATTTGTAAGGCATCTATGACCCGTTGCATATCTTTCGGCATTGGTGCTGAAAAAGTCAAGATTTCACCCGTAACCGGATGTTCAAATCCGAGCAAGCGTGCATGCAACGCCTGACGTTTCAACTGCGCGAGTGCATGCTTCAACGCCGCTGTATCGGCATCATTTAAAGCGCGTTGTTCACCCCCATAAATCGCATCACCAACAACCGGGTGACCGATATGCTGCAGATGTACGCGGATCTGATGCAGCCGCCCGGTTTCCAGTGTAAGTTGGACAAGCGAGAATTTGAGATACCTTTCCAATACTTCATAGTGCGTAACGGCATGCCGTCCGTTAGTTTCAACCGTTGTCATTCGTCGCCGATCGCGTCGACTTCTTGCAATTCGGGCATCAATTGTTCCGGTGGCTTCTGCTGGTGTGCCACACACGATAGCGACATATTGACGCGTAATGCTATGTCGCTCAAATTGCACGGAGAGTTCTCGGTGCGCAACATCTGTTTTCGCAACAACGAGGATACCCGACGTATCTTTGTCCAACCTATGAACAATCCCAGGTCGTTCTACGCCGCCGATGCCGGATAAGTCTGTGCAGTGTGCCAGCAGCGCGTTGACAAGCGTACCGACATTCACACCGTTCGCGGGATGAACGAGCATTCCGGCGGGTTTATTCAAAACAAGTAAATGGCTATCCTCGTGAAGAATGTCGAGCGGGATGCTCTCAGGTACTATGGTGTCTAAAGGGCGCGGCGGTGGTAGCGTTAAGCACACGCGGTCACCGCCTCGGAGCAGATAACTCGGTTGTTTCGCCACCTTATCGTTGATGGTAACATCGCCATCGCGAATCAGTCGCTGCAGATAGGTTCGAGACATCTCTTGCGTCGCGCTGATCAGAAAGCGATCCAAGCGGGTGCCGCGGTGTTCTTTTTGGATGTGGTAAACTTGGGTCTCGTTGCTCATTTTTGTCGTTTATCAGAATCGACTCGGATCTGAATTTCAGGTTATTATATATCTTTGCATTGTATTTGTCAACTGCTTTGATTAGCGGTTAGTTGTCAGCGGTCAGTTATCAGTTATCAGTTAATCAGTTAAGAGGTGCTCTTTGTCTGAACTATGATTTATGGAATTTAGGGGTTTTCAGGATTAGAGATTGGCTTTTTGGTTCTGAATGCAGGTTGCATTTGGGCGAGTACGCCGCAAAACCGCGCCAGCGGGGATGGTGTTTTGTGTTTTCTAAAGTCCACGTATTTTCGGGATTTACTATAAATAACGCAAGTTTCTATAGACATTTCACCCCTCTGGGGTGGGGAAAGTGTCTGAAAACCGTGTTGAAATGTCTAAAATCCGTTAGTGGCAACTTGGGTTACAAATACCTAAACTTCATCAACCTCGCCAGCGAAGAGAAGATATCGCGAAAAAATGAAAGGGTGTCGCGACTGAGAGATCGCTCCTACAGCGAAGAGACCTCTCTCTACAATTGATTTGACACTTAATGCAGAATGTGATACTCTTTATGCATCAGGCTTTCAGATGCCCGACGACAGGGTGACACCATGCGAAATATCAAACTCGTGCTTGAATACGATGGCACGAATTACTATGGATGGCAGATACAATCGAACTCGCCAACAATCCAAGGCACAATCGAGGATGCCTTGACAAAGTTAACCAAAACCCCGATACAAATCATCGGGGCAGGAAGGACGGATAGTGATGTCCAAGCGGAGGGACAAGTAGCAAACTTCCATACGGACTCACAGATGCCCGTCGTTGCATTTCAGAAAGGACTTAACGCCACACTGCCCCGGGATATTGTTGTCTGTTCCGCGACAGAAGTGCCTGCGGATTTTCACGCACGTTTCAGTGCGACAAGTCGTCGGTATCGGTACACGATTCTGAATAGAGAATACCCGAGTGCACTTTCGCGACAGACAAGCTACTTCTTCCCTGAGGAAATCAATGTAGCGCGACTAAACGACCTCAGTCAAACCCTGATCGGGAAAAAGGACTTCTCCTCTTTCCAAAAGACAGGCAGCGATCGCATCAATCCTATCTGCGAAATTTACGAGGCGCATTGGTGGCAGAAAGAGTCATACATCTATTTTGAAATCGAAGCCGATTCCTTTCTACGAGGTATGGTCCGCGCGATCGTCGGCACCGTCCTAACTTTTAATCGCAAGTTTTTGCTTGCAAGCGGCGCAAAAAACACGAAATGCGAAGATGCTAAAATGGAACTTTTCCGCATTTTAGAAGCCAAAGATAGAGCTGCAGCTGGGGTGTCAGTACCTGCACACGGATTGTCACTGATCAAAGTGCGATATAACAACGCGTCAGCCTTTTAATCTATAGTAGATTGGACAATTAATGATATACCATCAAGTGACGTGTTTATATGAAGGTAAACAATTAATTCGGTAATTTTATAAGATGCCCAGCGCGGTTACAAACCGCGCCTACCGGGCCTGGGAGAGATTAAGGAGTTTTTATGAACTACAGCCAAGTCTTGAATGAATTGGAAACTTTAGTCAACGAAACCTTCACGCTTTGGGAACACAACCGTGTCGGCTTCCAATGGCGACACTACACATGGAACCACACCATGCGTGTGCGTGCGACGAGTATGGAGCTCGGTAGACGGGAAGGCGGCGACGTGAAACTCCTCGAAGTTGCCGGCACCCTGCACGACATCACCAAACGATACGACGGTGATTTTAAGACCGACAAGGAAGGAAAACGCCTTTTCAGCCCTGACGGTTTATGGCTAAATGAGACCCTCACACCAGCAGGTCAGAACATCGTTACGGAACTTTACAACAAGCATAACCTTCATGGTAAGGTCCATCACGAATCCGGGGCAGTTATTACTGAAAATGTCTTGGCGATGTACGACTTTGAACCCGCTTTCGTAGAAGCCGCGACAGCTGTTGTCTTCGCACATCTAAAGCCTACGAACCTCACAGAAGATAACTTTAAACTGCTCTACAACAGGATCGAAAACCAAATCCTCTATGACGCTGATACAATGGATCCGAACGTCGGCTATACCGGTTTTTTCCGAAACATTCACATCCACGCTTATTTCGCACTTCAACGCGGAAACTTCGACTTAGAAGATTATGTGCGGAACCTGCCGCGCTGGATTAACTCTAAGCAGGAATTCGTTGACAAACTTCTAACCGAATCCTCTCGTGAACTTGCCCAAGCACGACAGGATAGGAATCAGCAGCTTTTCACACTCATGGTAGGCGAATTAGAGGATATGGAGATCAATCGGAAATACGGGCTGCTCGGTATCATCGAGTATTTCGTGAGTGTAACCGAGGATCCGCACTTTCTGAATCAACTTGATCATTTGCAAAACGAGTGGCTTCCACTCAGGAAACAGTGGCTGGCAGAAGAGGAGAAAGACGCATCGGCACGCGACCGCGCACAAGCGGCTATTGATCGCGTTGACGATTTCTTGACACTGCTTGCGCGTGAAAGCCGTGGGGAAATCTAAGGCGCAGCCCATAGGTTGCCAAGATTGCAAGGAGTTTTTTATGAACACCGCAGCGACAGGCGAACATAGTGATATCGCCCAAATCCCATATCCACTTGACCTTTACCGCTTTGATACTGCTGCCAAAGGGATTTCTGGAGGATTCCCTGCCGTAACCGAGGCAGATATTGAATATTTCCATCAATACGGTTATCTCGTCATCAACGACGCTTTTAATCCCACTGAAGTTGAAGACGCATTGGCAGGTATGGTGCATCTTATGGATGGGAATTGCCCCGATTTTCGGGCAATCCAATTTGAACCGTCACTCGTCAAACAGAAGGACGAGATGGATGCTGAAGAACGCCGAGATGCTATCAGGAAGATCTTCGGGTTCGTAGACTACGAACAGCGTCTGAACGCGATGGCAGCCCACTCAGGACTGCTCGGTGTCCTTGAACAGATTATGGGAGATACATCTGAACTGTTCCAAGATATGGCACTCGTCAAACCGCCGCGCTACGGGTCGGAAAAGCCGTGGCATCAGGACTGTGCCTATTTTAACCTCCCGGAGGGGACAACAGTTGTCGGTGTATGGATTGCCTTAGATGAAGCGACACCTGAAAACGGATGCATGCACATTATACCGAGTTCGCATAGCGAGGGACCGATGATCCATTTCAAACGCAGGGATTGGCAGATTTGCGATACGGATGTGCCGGTTGGACGTGATACAATGGTGCCTCTTAAGCCGGGTGGCTGTCTCTTCTGGCACGGATTGACGCATCACGGAAGCCCTGCCAACCAATCCGAGCAACGGCGGCGTGCGCTACAGCTCCATTACAAACCGGCAAGCTGCGGAGAAGTTACAACACAGGAACGTTTGGCGGTTTATGGCAGTGACGGGAAAGATGTGGATTGCTGATATGAATAAGGCGAGGTTGGGAAACCTCGCCAGCAAATAGGGATGTTTGCGTAAACCCTATTGTTTTCACTTATTTTAACGTTGACTGTAGAAGATCACTTCTTCTGTCCCGGGAACGGGGCACGGATGTCGTAACGTCCTTCGACAAACACCGGCAACTTTCCACCTTCAACCAATAAGTCAAGCGGGTTCGGACGCGTTGTTAAGGGGAAGGTTACTACGTTCTGAATGCGTAACGATTCGTAAATCGCCATCAGGATTTCTATCGTGCAAAGTCCATGCCTGCCAGCATTGCGGTGCTCATCAATTTCGCCTTCGATCCAGGCTAACATTTCGTTAAATTGATTCGGTTCACCTTGGCGTGGCTCGATTACCTGCCACCCTTCGGCTTTGCTGTTGAGCAGCTCAATCGTGCCGTTGCTACCGCGTCTGAGCTGTCCATCGTCGCCATAGACGACATCGCCTCGGAGTCCGGGTTCCGGTAAATCGCTTTCATAGATACCGCGGATACCGCCATCAAAGCAAATTTCTGCCATGCAGAGGTCTTCGGTCCTCACACGGCGTTCCCATCGGTCGGTGCGTCGTGCCACCTGTCCGATGAGCCATAACGGATCTGGATCGCCGAGGATGTAGCGCATTTCGTCAACTTCGTGCGTTCCACGATTCAGCAGCCCGTGTCCATCGCGACGGAGCATGGCTTGGGGTTGACCGATTGCGCCTTCTTGGATAAGTCGGCGTGCCTCACAGTTCTGTGGACTGAAGCGCCGTTGGTGTCCGACAACCAATTTCACGTTATGCTTGTCACAAGCATCCATCATGTCTTGTGCATCGCCGACAGAAGCCGCCATCGGTTTTTCGGTGATAACACCGAGTACCCCGCTTTCAGCGGCAGCGATCGTCGGTTCGGCACGCACGCTCTGCCATGTGGTGATGCTGACGATGTCTAAATCTTCTTTCGCGCACATTTCACCGAAATCGGTATAGTGGGTCGGGAGTGCGAACTCTTCAGCGAATTTTGCGGCTGATGCTTCGCTGATGTCTGAAGCCGTGACCACTTCGGCACGACCGGTGTTGGTCCAATTATTTGCATGGGAACGTCCCATGCCGCCGCAACCAATAATTCCGACACGATATGTTTTGTCTGCCATCTATTTTACCTTTCTGTGATTAAGATTGTGAAACTGAAATCAAATTCTACTAAAAATTGTGTACAAACGCAAGTAAATTCTGGGAAAGACAGATAACATGTGTCTATTTTGACACAATGCTCTAAACTAAATCCCTTGTAACACTGTAGTGTTTTGTCATACCTGAAATTGCAGGTAAAAGTAGTGTTTCCGTAGGCTCGGTTTCAAACCGCGCTTACAAGATAAAGGTGGACATAGCATCAGTTTGTAACAGGTACCCAATTGGCATCGTTTATGCTATAAAGAGGTAAAACCCCTATATTCCGCGACGAAGATTTGTGAAGGAGACAGAAAATGGAACAATTAATAATTAAAGGCGGTACCAGACTTGAAGGAACAATCCCGGTCAGCGGTTGTAAAAACGCGGTGCTTCCGATCGCGGTTGCTGCTGCGATTCTTGGTGACGGTGTCAGTGTACTCCATAACGTACCGAACTTAACAGATGTGATGACCCTCCGCGCTGTGTTGGAAGGGTTGGGTGCTACAATAAAATTTAAAAATTCGACACTCTATATTGAACCGATAAACCACTTGGAGTATGAAGCACCTTACGAACTCGTGCGAAAAATGCGAGCGTCCATCTATGTTTTGGGTCCCCTCGTTGCCAAGCTTGGAAAAGCAAAAGTATCATTTCCGGGTGGATGCGCTATAGGTCCGCGACCGATTGACTTGCACATTCGCGGCTTGGAGCATTTGGGCGCGGAAGTGATGGTGGAAAAGGGGTACATATACGCGCAAGCAGACCGTTTAACCGGCACAGAGATGTATCTTACCGGACAACATGGACCGAGTGTCGGTGCGACAGCGAACGTAATGATGGCTGCTACCTTGGCACAAGGGACAACCGTCATCCGTGGCGCAGCCTGTGAACCGCATATCTCTGATCTTGCCCGTTTCCTTAATGCAATGGGAGCAAATATTGAAGGTATCGGTACATCCGTTCTAACGATTCGTGGTGTCAAACAGCTACGCGGAACCGAACACACCGTCATCTCTGACGACATTGAGGCGGGGACTTTTATTGTCGCAGGTGCCATTACCAGAGGCGATGTTTATGTTGAAGGGATTACTCAGCAGCAAATCCCGGCTATTTCAGAGAAAATCGTTGAGGCAGGTGTCGAGTTAGACTGGGATGATAACGGCGTGCGGGTCACAACACCACGCGAGATAAGAGGCATTGATGTCTCTACGGCTCCATTCCCAGGCTTCCCGACGGATATGCAAGCGCAAATTATGGGAATGCTCTGTCTGGCATCGGGAACCAGTATTATTAACGAAAATGTCCACACAGACCGGTTTATCCATACAGCGGAGCTCAATCGGATGGGTGCGGATATCATGCTTGACGGTGGCAAAGCTATTATCAATGGTGTGCCCAACCTCAGTGGTGCGCCTGTAATGGCTTCCGATTTACGTGCTGGAGCAGTATTGGTTGCAGCTGGGATGGCAGCCTCAGGTGAAACCGTCGTCTCGCGGGTCTATCATATTGACCGTGGGTACGAATCTATTGAGAAAAAACTTAATAACGTCGGTGCGAATATTACGAGGGTTAACGAGTAAGGTAGCGCGTGTAAGCACCCGCGTAAATAGAAAGGACAGGTTATTTAAGGATGTTGCGAATCGTTCAGGCGCGGACCGCGGAGTCAGACAATCTCCTCTCAAAGTTGAAGGCGCGGGGTAAACTAACAGATGAAAGTATCTTAAAAGTAGTCCGGCGTACTTTGAGTGATGTACAAGAGGAAGGGGATAAAGCGGTTATCCGATATACGCGCAAACTTGATGCCCCGCGTATCTCAGCAAAGGAACTAAAGGTATCACGAGAAGAATTTGGGGAAGCGTATTTGGAGGTCCCAACTGAATTTATAGACGCGATTACGCAAGCGAGAACAAACATTGAAAAGTTCCACCAGAAGCAGTTACGGACTTCATGGATGTCAACAGAAGCCAATGGTGTGTTGCTCGGGCACCTGATTCGTCCGCTAAGGCGTGTCGGTGTCTGCGTTCCATCCGTCAGCCAACTCCTCGTCTCCTCATTGCTGATGAACGTCATCCCTGCTGTCGTTGCTGGCGTTGAAGAAATTGCTGTCTGTATCGCCCCGATGCGGAATCGGGAGATTAACCCCTATATGTTGGTTGCTGCCTCGGAGTGTAGTGTCCAAGAAATCTATAAATGCGGCGGGGCACAAGCCATCGCGGCGATGGCTTACGGTACTGATACCATCGCGCCGGTCGATAAAATTGTCGGTCCCGGGAATCTCTATGTCCAATTTGCCAAGAAAGAGGTTTATGGACATGTTGATATAGACAAATTAGCAGGTCCGAGCGAGATTCTTGTCATCGCTGACGGCACCGCTGATCCAGATTACGTCGCCGCAGACTTAATTTCGCAAGCAGAACATAGAGGCGACAGTGCTGCGATCCTCGTCACCCCTTCACTTGGGTTCGCCGAACAAGTCAAAGCAGCTATTGAGGTTCAAGGCGAATCCTTACCTCGGCACAAGGAACTGACCGAGGCTTTTGAAAACTATGGTGCTGCATTTATTGTTGATGATATAGCAGAGGCAGTTGCTTTTGCTAACGAAATCGCACCAGAACACCTTGAACTCCACATTGAAAACCCATTTGATTGGCTGGGAAACATTCAAAATGCGGGGGCTATCCTAATAGGTCCCTATTCGCCAGAAGCCGTTGGTGACTACATTGCGGGACCGAACCATGTCTTGCCAACAGGTACCACTGCACGCTATGCTTCTCCACTCAGCGTTGATGATTTCCTGAAGAAGACAAGTCTCATCTCATACACGAAGGCGGCTTTAGAAGCAGTCACACCCGCGGTTGTTAAACTGGCGGAGGTAGAAGGCCTTGAAGGACACGCTGCCGCTATGAAAATCCGATTTGAAGAAGATTAGACGACACCTGTATTTATATCTGGCAAACACAGAAACCCATAGGTGTCAATTTAGGGATATTTGACAGCGTTTTAGCAATTACAAATATAAACATACCGCCCTTACAGGGAAACCTGGCTTTTTGCTCGAAAACGCTGCTATAAACATGCTGAAGAAATACCCAAGCAAATAAACCCTACGGGACTAAAGAGGCGTTTTCTGCTAGGTAAAGTTTAAGTCCCTGCGCGGTTAGAATGCAGATCGCATTTGGGCGAGTACGCCGCAAAACCGCGCCTACCGGACCTGGCGACCGAGCCTGTTCTTTTTAAATTGACACCTATGGTATTTTACCGCTCAACCCTACCTACGATAGAACCCTTTCTTAAATTGGCATACATGCGTCACAATATAGGAAACACAGTAGATGCTTTTAATACCACTGAGTCTTTTGTTCCATCTCTCCGGTCCCAATGCCCACATTGACAAGCCTTTTCCGCTGCCCGTTGCGACGTTTTCAATTGTCGGATATGATGCAGAAACGGGTGATCTTGGGATCGCCGTACAATCCAAATTTTTCGCTGTCGGCTCGGTTGTGCCGTGGGCTGAAGCCGGTGTCGGAGCCATTGCGACCCAATCTTGGGCAAACACGACTTACGGACCTAACGGCTTAAAAC
>JAKZUG010000023.1:0-10302 GCA_047516705.1 Candidatus Poribacteria bacterium
GCGCGACATCGCGCAGACCCGATTTGAAGCTGGTGATATCTCGGTAACACAGGCAAATCTGGCGAACATTCATCTGCAATCGGCACTGCGCGAAGCAGTGACGTTAGAGAGCGAATTGCAACTGGCACAACTGGCACTAAACGGGTTGATGGGTACCCCGCTTGAGGCGGCACGTGTCGCTGTCGGGGACTTAGGTGAAAAAGCATCACCAGATACGCTTCAGAAATTGACACTCGACGCTTTGAAGACGCAAGCACTTGCCCATCGCAACGACCTGAAGTCGCTGCAGTTAAACGCGCAACTAACTGAAAGCGAACTCCGACTCGCGAAAGCAGCGAACATCCCGGATTTGAGTGTTGGGGCACTTGCCGAACGCAGTGTAGACGAGAGCGCATTCGGTGTGAAGTTTTCAATTCCATTGCCACTGTTTAATAGGAATCGTGCCGAGATCAATGCCACAAAAGCCCAACAGCAAGTGGACACCGCACAAATTAATAATTCTGAGAAACAGATTGTTCGAGAGGTCATAGCAGCATTTCTGTCTCTCAGTACCACGCAAAAAATGCTCACGTTTTATGAAGGCGATTCACTGAAGTTACTCAACGAAAACCTTAAATTAACACGTACTGCCTATGAATTAGGGGAAACAGAACTCTTAGAGGTCATTTTGATGCAAAACGAGTTCATCAAAACACGATTTGCCTATCTTGACGCGCTCGCAGCGTACCATAAGGCGTTGGCTGAGCTTGAAGCAGCTGTAGGTACATCTCTCGAATCCGTACCATAAGCTCCCAATGATTGATGGACAATATAAGGAGAAATCGAAATGTTACGTTATTCTCATATCACACCACTTTTGGCAGTCCTCATTGTCGCTATAGGGGGCTTGGTTTCACTAAACCTCACACTTACATTGACTTGGGCTGAAGACGCGCATGTTCACGATGGACAAGCACATACCCATGGCGAGCAAGCCGGACATGCACACAGCCAAGAAAATACGGTAACGCTTACCGATAAAGCGAAAGTTAATATCGGTCTGAAGACTGATGAAGCTGATATTCGTGCGATTGAAACGGTTGTGTCCGTTCACGGAAACGTAATAGCCCACCCAGAACGGCAAGCCATTGTCACACCAAGAACCGGCGGTATCGTGAAGCGTATCCATTTCAACGTTGGCGAAACCATTAAAAAAGGTGATGTGCTGCTTGACTTGGAGAGTCTTGACTTACAGATGGCGCAGATTGAACTCATTGAAGCGGCATCTCAACAGAAATCGCTTATATCCAAATTGACGAGACTGACAGAGGTTTTCGCCAAACAAATTCGGCGGGAATTACAAACTCGGCAAATTGACTACTTGCAATCGCTTTCCGAGTTACAGCAGCTGCAAATGACAGTTGAAAAGCGTAAAGCCCTCGCCGTAACTGAGATTACCTCAGCATTAGAACAGATGCGCTTTATATTAATTAAAGCCGACGTTGAACACCAATTGCTTGAGACGACACTCACGAGGATTAAAACCCTCACAGAAAAGCGTATCTCAGCACAGAAAGAACTTATCGCAAAACAGGCAGAATACAAGAAAGCGAAAAACGAGTTGGCAGATGTGAAACGACAATTCCAGATACTCGGCATCGGCGAACAGATATTGGAAAAGATATTTAAGGACAGTGGGGAGACACCAATCCTTTCCCTACTGGATATAGATAAACTGGATTCAGAAATCTTACTGGAAAAATACGGAGTACTCAATGAGGAAGCGACAGCATTAGTTGATGCAGAAGCGGCGTACAAAATCGCGGCTATCAAAGCTGGAGCAAACAGACAACGTGCGCTGGCTGCTGGATTAACGGAAATGCTTCTCGAAAACTTGGCTGAAACCGGTTCAATTGTATCCTTCAACGATTTATCCACCGATGCGCTGATAGAGAATTACCTTGCGTTTGTGGAAAGTTCGGAGGCACTGGAGGGAGTGCTTCAATTAGAAGAGGCTTTGCGCAATGCAAACATCACCTTGAACAAAGTTCGACAGAAACTCCAAGTGTCCGGACTCACACTTGACGACATCAATAGGATTATTCAAACAGGTCAACCATCCGCTATGTTCTATGTCACCGCACCCGCTTCAGGACAAATCACTCAACAGCATGTGGCAATCGGCACGACAGTTGAAAAGAGTGATACACTTTTCTCAATACTGGACACTGACATCGTCTGGGTTCAAGGTGAAGTTTACGAAGACGCGCTTGCGCGCATTCAGGATAAGTGGCAAATAGGCAGTGAGGTTCGTATTCGCGTTGACGCTTACCCGGAAACGACTTTTACCGGTAAGGTTTCTGGAATTTCGGATGTTATGGCTCCAGAGAAACAGACTGTTCACTTTTGGGCAGAAATCGAAAATCCCAATCATCAACTCAAACCAGGGATGTTTGCAGAACAGACTATTGTCCTTGAAAAAGGTGCTGAGGTTTTGAGCGTTCCTTTGGACGCAGTGCTTGAAGACAAGGGGAGTCGTTTTGTTTTTGTTGCGTACGGTGCCGCTTACACCAGGCACGAGATTGTGGTCGGTGTCAAAGATGACCGGTACATAGAAGTTAAAGATGGTCTGATTCCCGGCGAACGAGTGGTTGTTCAGGGAACGCATCAACTTATGAGAGCTATGGCAGCTCCTTCCGAAGTTGTTGATGCACATGCGGGACACACCCACTAAAGTGCATAGAGGAGGAGAATCAATGTGGTCAAAAATCACCGAGGTTTCACTAAAAAATAGACTCCTCGTCATCGCCTGTACGATCGTAGCAGTTATCATCGGCTTTAGAATGTTTCAATCGGCACCGATTGATGTCTATCCTGACATCAACCCTCCGCGAATTACCGTTCTGACTGAAGCACACGGTTGGTCACCTGAGGAGATGGAAACCCTTGTCACACTACCGATTGAAAGCGCAATGAATGGTGCGCCGGATGTTACACGAGTTAGGTCTTCCTCGGCGATCGGTTTGTCGCTTATTTTCGTTGAATTTGACTGGGGTATGGATATATTCCTTGCACGGCAGATGGTCTCTGAGCGGCTTCAACTCGTTGCTCCGAATTTACCTGAGGGTGTTGATGCCCCGATTATCTTACCGACTTCTTCGCTTTTGGGCGAGATTATAGAATATGCGCTCATCGATGAAACAGGGGAATTTGATGAGATGGAGATGCGGGATCTGGCAGATTGGGTCATTCGATACCAATTGCAATCGCAGGGCGGCATCGCTAACGTGATTAACATCGGCGGATATGTAAAACAATTTCAAGTTTTCGTCAATCCTAAGCATTTGATAAGCCATCATCTCTCACTCGAAGATGTTGCCACTGCACTCGAGAAGAGCAACGAAAACTCCGCAGGCGGTTTCCTCATCAAAGAATCACGCGAGTTGATGATTCGAGGGTTGGGGCGGATTTCTACAGTCGCCGATATTGAAAACGTTGTCGTTGATGTGCGCGGACACAGCACACCGATTCTCGTTAAGGATGTCGCAACAGTGACAATCGGGTCGCTCCCAGAAATTCGGCGCGGCGCGGGAAGCCATAACGGCAAAGAAACCGTCTTAGGCAAGGTAGTCAAGCAACCCGGTATCAATACGATTACCCTTAGTGACAAAATAACTTCAGTGCTGAGCTCATTAGAGCAGTCGATGCCTGAAGGCGTAAAAATTAAAGTCGAGTACTCACAAGCAGACCTCATTCGCCGTGCTGTGGATACTGTTAAAGATGCCCTACGCGACGGTGCCATTCTCGTGGTTATAATCTTAGTCATCTTTCTTTTCAACATTCGCACCGCTCTGATTACGCTGACAGCGATCCCGCTGTCTCTGATCATAGCAGTCATTGTCCTACTTTCCCAAGGGGATACCCTCAACATCATGACGCTCGCCGGTCTGGCGATTGCAGTTGGAATGGTAGTTGATGACGCGATTGTCTACGTTGAAAATATCTTCCGACGATTGCAGGAATATTTCCGCCTCCGTTACACCGGCGAGGAACCTGACGAAACGCCAACACAGGTTGTGACACGCGCAAGTGATGAGATTCGGTCATCCATTGTTTTTGCAACGCTGATTATCATTCTCGTTTTCATCCCGCTGTTCAGCCTCAGTGGCATGGAAGGTAGAATGTTCCGTCCACTCGGTTGGGCAGTTGTCATTTCGATGGCAGCCTCACTGCTCGTTGCGCTCACAGTGGTTCCGGTATTAAGCGACTTGCTATTGACCCGTTTCCGATGGCAGCGCATGAAAGAAGCATCCGACTCGGAACCTCCACCGCCGAAAGAGAGTCCTGTCGTTGTTTGGATTAAACGGGCATATCGTCCGATGCTCGCTTTGGTTATGCGGTTGCGTTGGGCGGTTGTAGTGTTGGCACTGTTATTAGTCGTGTTGACTGTCGCAGCAATTCCGCGTTTGGGTCGCGAATTTTTGCCCGTCATGGATGAAGCTACATTCACTATTAGTGTCTTTTCACCGCCCGGAACCTCATTAGGAGAATCAACGCGTATCGGCAGAGAGATGGAAACAAGGCTCTTGACAATTCCAGAAGTAACGAGTGTCAGCAGTCGGACCGGGCGCGCAGAAGCCGATGAACATGCACACGATGTGAACATGCACGAGATCCTTGTGAATTTCATCCCCCCGGATGAACGCGAAAAAACACGGGAAGCACTCCTCACCGAAGTACGCGCATTGCTATCCACCGAAAACTTCCCAGGGGTCTTGGTATCCGTAGGGCAACCGATTCAACACCGCCTGGATCATCTTTTGTCTGGTGTCAGTGCACAAGTGGCTTTGAAGTTGTTCGGACCGGATCTCGACATGCTCAGGCAGAAGGCGGAGGAAATTAAAGCAGTTATCTCTGAGGTTGAAGGCATAGCCGATTTACAAGTTGAACAACAGGTACAGGTGGAACAACTTCAAATTAAGGTCAAGCGGCTTGAAGCGGCGCGCTACGGTTTACGAGTTGAAGACGTGACGCATTTTGCAGAGAATGCGTTCATGGGTGAAACCGTCAGCCAAGTCATCCAAGGGCAGCGTCAGTACGCCCTTCTAATTAGGGTTGACCCGACACTTGTTAACACTGTCGAATCCATCGCCAATCTAAAAATTCGGGCCCCTTCAGGTGCATTCGTCCCGTTAAAACAGGTTGCCGATGTCGAATTCGGCTACGGACCGAATACTATCAATCGCGAGAACGTTTCCCGGCGTATTGTCATTCAGTGTAACGTCCAAGATCGGGATCTCGGCAACTTTATAGCGGAAGTCAAGCAAGAGATTAATGAACATATTGACCTGCCCGAAGCGTATTTTCTTACCTACGGCGGGCAATTTGAAAGTCAACAGTCCGCACAAAGAAAAATTTTGATTCAGACAGGCTTTGTCGTTGTCGGTATCTGTGTTCTGTTATTTCTGGCAATGGGTTCATTCCGGCTTTCACTACTGGTGATGCTGAATCTACCGTTGGCGTTAATTGGTGGTGTTATCAGCGTCTTCCTCACTGGCGGTGTGCTGAGTATTCCGTCGATGGTAGGTTTCATTCTGTTGTTCGGCATCGCTGTACGAAACGGCATTATCTTGGTAACGCACATCAATACACTGCGTTCAGAAGGAATGTCGCTCTACGATGCCGTGATGAAAGGTGCTGAGGAACGCATTAGTCCGGTGTTAATGACAGCCTTGACCACGGGGTTAGGGATGTTACCGCTCGCACTCGCACACGGTTCGGGGGCAGAACTCCAGAAACCGCTTGCGATTGTTATCAGCGGTGGCATGATAACAGCCACGCTTTTGACGCTGCTCGTCTTACCGGTCTTGTACTACATCGTCGAATTAGGCTGGATAGCGAGGTTTCAACGTAAAAGCGCAAAGTCGTAAATTATCTGACTCCGTTGTAAACTTCTTTGTAACATTAACCGTTCAAACTGTTAAGAAAAGAGTTCTTCTCTGAAGACTCGCAGATGGGAAGAGACAACCGAACTTAGTGTTCTTTCCCTAAAGCCTCATACGAAACTCGCGTTACGGGAGTCATTAGACGAAGTGACTTTTTCTGCAACTTTTTTGGTGGAATGGTGTATAATGGAGACAAAGAGTAAACTTACAGATTAAGCGAGGAATCAACATGAAACGTGCACATTTCTATTGGCTTACTTTTCTGGTGGTACTTCTAATTGTTGGCATAAGTATAGTAAGTATGGCTGAAGAGGCGGTTGTCTTAAAAATAGAGATTTCCGATGTTGTCAGCAACGCCGATGCGCGGCAGATTCGGCGATTGTTGGAACCGTGGGTGGATCCAAAGGACGTTACCTTCAGTACACCTGTTGACAAGCATGGTAGAAAGCGGCATTTCACGACCGTTGTGGAAGTCAAAGCGAGACAAGGTGTCAGCAAGTACAGTGAAACACATACGTTTGATGTGTATAATATCATGCGGCAGCTTAACGATTCGCGCTTCCGGGGCCGCCATGGGCTCGGCGGTGCCCGTGTCCTTAAAACCCATGCGACTATCCGCGGCAACATGTTTGCACATCCAGGCTTCGCCCGGAGTTATATCCGAAACGTTCCTTCATGGCGACGCTGGCGACCGGAAACCTCTAATATCCATCATGCGATGATCACAGAGAATCAGGGGCAGAATTTTGTTTTCGACGCGAACCCTGAGTTCGATCAACTCCGGACTGATGTTGGAAATACCGGTAAACCGGTTGAAGTACAGGGTGTAGTCACCGGATTTGACGGTCCCTATCCAATTATATCGGTGCAGAAGCATGAGGTAGGCTATCAGCTGAAGAACAAGGCATCTGAAGCGGGAGAGGAAACGGAAGAGAAACCGACCTATGATTATCTTGAAAACCGGTAGCGATTTCCGTTTATGCCTGATAACCACCGGTATTGAATAAAACGACGCGTTCGGAAGGATTGATCATCCCTTTCGCGACGAGTTGCTTGAGTGCAGCGACGGTTGCTGCACCTTCAGGGCATGTTAAGAGTCCTTCGGTTGTAGGAAGCAGTTGCAGTGCCTCACGGATAGCATCATCCGTGACAGCAATTGCGGCACCGTTACTCTTACGAATTGCCTCTAAGATGAGGAAATCACCAATCGCTTGCGGTACGCGTAAGCCGCTCGCTATAGTATGTGCGTCCTTCCACGGCGTTGCTTCAGTTGCGCCTTCCTCCCATGCTTTAACAATCGGTGCGCAACCTGCTGATTGCACAGAAATGAACCGAGGTCTCTTCTTACCAATCCACCCGATCGCCTCTAACTCCGCGAAACCTTTCCACATCCCTACGATACCCGTGCCACCGCCGGTAGGGTAGATGATAACATCTGGTAATTCCCACTCAAACTGCTCCGCAAGTTCAAACCCCATCGTCTTTTTGCCTTCCACGCGGTACGGTTCTTTAAGGGTTGACACATCAAACCATCCTTCATCTGTCTTCCGTTCTGCGACAATCCTGCCAGCGTCTGTGATTAAGCCGTCAATTAGGGTGACGTTTGCCCCTGAGAGTTGACACGTCTCTTTATTGAAGGCGGGTGTATCCTGCGGCATAAAAATGTGTGCGGTAATACCCGCGGCAGCGGCATAAACCGCAAGTGCTGTCGCAGCATTCCCAGCAGATGGTATAGCTAAAGCCGTAAGACCGAGGGACTTCGCCATGGATACCGCCATCGCCAAGCCGCGTGCTTTGAAACTACCGGTAGGCAACCGAGACTCGTCTTTTACCCACACTTCCGTGAGCCCAAACCTTGCCCCTAACCTTTTTGTATGGATAAGCGGTGTCATTGTCTCGCCAAGCGTTACTATGTCCGTTGGGTTGGATATAGGCAGGAGTTCCCTATAACGCCAGAGTGAAGCGGGTCGTGTCAGAAGGGCATCACGTGTCCATGTTCCGGCGAGCTGTTCAAGCGCGTATCGGGCAAGTAGCGGTTTCCCGCAAGCGGTACAGACGTTCTGCGGTACCGTGTGCGGATAGGTTTCACCACACTTGCTACATTCAAGGTTTTTTAACGTTTCGCCATGCGAGAGAGAGAGATGTTGGTCCAAGAAAAATTCCCTTGTTAGAATAGAACAGGACTTACTCAAATTTAGCACATTGGACGATATTTTTTGATTTTTAACCCCCTAAATCCCCCTGATCAGGGGGACTTACGAAGCAACTGCGTAAGTCCTTTAGAAGATGAATTAGGCGTGCGCGAGCAATTTGAGAAGGATCGCTTTCATGCTATGGAGTCGGTTCTCAGACTGTTCAAAGATAATTGAACGTTCATCGTTGACGAGTTCACCTGTGATTTCGTATCCATGATGCGCGGGAAGGCAGTGCATAATCTTGCACTCGTGTCCGTTCAACAATTCGGCATTTAATTGATACGGCATCATCTTTTTTAGCCGACGTTCCCGTTCCTCTGCAAAAGCCGGATCTGTGAAGAATTCCATGTCCACCCACGTATCCGTATAGACAATATCGCTTTCGGCGATGACTTTTTCGAGAGCAGGCCCGATGTTTGTGCTGCCTGTATCAAGTGTCTTATAGAGATCTTTCCGAGCGGCTGCATCCCATAATTCTTTATCAACAGCAGCAGGGTTTACCTCCGGTGCGACGACAGTGACTTCAATACCTACCTTCATGCCAGCGGCAATTAGCGAATTGCAGACGTTGTTATGCACGCCGATGAAGCACAATTTGACTCCTTCCAGTCTGCCTAAGTGTTCCTGTATTGTCATCAGATCACCAAGAGCCTGCGTCGGATGGTACTTGTCGCAACAGCCGTTAATGACTGGCACTGTTGCGGCAGCGGTAGCTTCAACGAGGTCGGCGTGTTTCAAGAAGCGGGATAAGATAATATCAACGTACGCTGAGAGGACACGCATTTCATCACCGAGATCGGCTAAAGCGAAGTTCGTCGAACGCCAATCAAGGTAATGTGCGTGCCCGCCGAGTTGTGTAATACCGATTTCGCCTGCGCAGCGCGTTCGCGTGGATGTCTTTTGGAAGAGCAGACAGAGACTTTTCCCACCTACAGCATGTCTATATTTTTCTGGATACTTTTTTATGTGCACGCTGTTTTCGACTGTTTCAAGAATGTCTGTTTCTGACCAAGGGTTCAGCGTAATTAAGTGCATAATTGCCTCCACAACGGGTCTTTGGGAAACCGGCACGCCGTTTTCCTTTTTTCGCGAATCATGCTTATGTCGTTTTGAACTGCTATCGGCGGTAAATAAGAAAGCATAATTATACCTAATTTTCAAACGAATGTCAAATGTTTTATTTAGTTGTCAGTTATCGGTAGGCAGACTTCAAACCGAGCCAGAGTTCGTCAGAATCAGGATTTAGAGGATTAGAGGATTTGCAGGATGATTAATAACCTGTTGTAATTGACACATGTCTTTTACACAATTGCATGCGGTAGGTGATTGGGTTCATGCCCAGATTATAACCGCCTAATCAATTATTTCAAGCGGAGGTAGGTTTCCACCAAGGGGCAATTCGAGGAGGCGAACCTGCTGAAAGTTTCTCACCTCGGCAATAGCCCCTGAGTTTTCTCCCGAAAACTTCAATATTACGTTTCGTCTCTGTAGAGTTTCCCCATCGGTACCAAAATCGATAATGGAGAGCATCAAGTCTGGGATCGATGTCTTGTGATTCCTCATGGAATCCTTCTTCTTTTTCAATCTCACGATGCCACCATCGAGCAATAGGTGAAAGTGCTGGTTTTATTTGCTCGAAAACAGCGGAGATTCGGAACAGATCATGCGTTCGTAAGGCTTCTCGGTAGACTTCTCGGCAACTTCGTTCTTGTTGTGCAACCTCATACGCCCAAGCAGCATGCTCACGAACCCATCGACTTGGATCATCTGATTTCAATTGCTCAAGTTTCTCAATTGCTTTGTCGTTTCCAAACCACGGTAAAATAGAAACTCCGAGATTACGTTCTTTTGCGTACGGACTTGCTAAGTACTTCTCTGTTAACAAATTCCATAAATCTTCCTTACCTCCCCCAGTTAAAGCGGCAAGAGTCATGAACATAATTTCCTCATCGTTTAGACATTCCTCCAGCAGTTTGCGTCTAAGATCGTGATGTTCAGGTAGTCTACACTCTTCAACCTGCCAGAGTTGAGCAAGGGATGTTTCTACGCCATAGGATGTTGAGTAAACCGTTTTGAAACTTTCGGCGTTCCATTGGTAATAGTATTGCTTCGCTTTATCCGGTTGGAAGCACAACAGCAAACAACGGATGGCATCTGTGAAGTTCGACAATGCTTGGCTGTAC